>BDTA01000096.1 GCA_002897935.1 bacterium BMS3Abin08 | reverse complement strand
ACTACTTTTTCCCTTGCTATTAAAAAACAGACTTTCGTTGTTACTCAGTATGCAAAACTATTGACGGACAAGGAAGCTATCAGACAATCTCTCGCGATTTTGCCCTTGCCTTAGACTGGTACTTCTGCTAATATAACTTAGCAGGGTTCACGTACAGGGGACTTCCTGCCTGTGCGTTGCACGCAGACAGGTCACCCCTTTAGTTCACGCCCATGCCGGGCGTACACCAGCTACTGCAGTGAATGCGAGATAGCGATGACCTTTTTGATTTATGAAAATTTGTGATTTGCAAATCATTTTTTGTGCGAGGATGTCGGCTTCCTATCTCGCATCACTCACTCGTGACGTTATAACAACTTTCTCCTGGTAATCTTCAATATCAACTCTCTCTGAAATTACTTATTTGTGAAATGCTCAACTTGAAGGGATAATCAGACATTGCAGGTCAGATCAGAATATGTCTTTCTTTCAGAAGGGCACGGAGATATAAATGAAGATGAAGTTCTTTTTTAGTCCTGTTTTAGTGGTTATCTATTTTATTATTGCCGGCGGTGCGGTGATTACAGCACCTTATGAAATCACCAAAGGAGCTGTAAAAGGGGGTGTATGGGCAGTAAAGACAACGTATAAAGTTACTGCCGGCACTACAAAGGTGATATATAAAATAGGCGAGTTTACTTATGAAGTGGTTACAGCCCCTCTTGACTGGCCTTTGACTAATAAAGGGATTGAGACTATAGATGGTCTTCCTGTGAAAGATGCCATTCGTCTGGGTAGAGTAAAGAATTCCCCTTATTCAGTTAACGGGAAGAGGTATTATCCCATGTCTGTCCAGGAGGCCAAGAATTACGAGGATGTCGGAATTGCATCCTGGTATGGCTATGAGACACGACGTAAAAAGGGCGGACAAATGACTGCCAATGGTGAGGCATTTGATCCAAGGGGTTTAACAGCCGCACATAAACACTTGCCCCTTCCAATGTATGTTAAAGTCACAAACCTTGAAAAAGGCCGTTCAATCATTGTCAGGGTTAACGACCGGGGACCGTTTCCGAGCAACAACAATCCAGAGTCAGGTAATAGAATCATTGATCTGAGTATGGGCGCTGCCAAGAGGCTGGGATTTTATAAAGAGGGGACAGCCATGGTCAGGGTTGAAGCAATTCAAGTGAAGCTCCCCGACCAAAGGTCGGGGCTTCCGAGTAAATAATATATTTCATGCTTATACAAGCATGAAAATGTGAAAAACTTGGGGGTCTGCCCTTGACGGGCTGTTGCCCAAACCATAAATTGTCACCCTGAACCATGTGCTGAACTTGTTTCAGTATTGTTTCAGGGTCTCATAAGACGTTGATTTTTCAAGATTCTGAAACAAGTTCAGAATGACAGTAAAGGCTTTTTCCTATTTGGGCAACAGCCCCTTGAATCATGACAAAAAACATTCAATCCTTTATATACACCAGCGGGCAGAGAAATGCGGACTGCTCTTTATGCTTCCTGCATCAGGTGGAAACATTCTCATCTGTTTTTATCAATTCCAGAACTTACAAAAGCGATGCAATACATGGTGCAAGGCCCCTGGGGATGTCTAATCTTGACTTTCGCAGCATGATATAATTTTGTGACTTCTTGTCTTCCCTGTCAATAGCGTTGCATAATATGCAACCCTGAAGAAAGTGTCCCATATAGCTTCCTTTCATCAGCTACGCGTCTGTGTTAGTCTTGTTGATTCTTGTATGGAAAATCCGACAATTTCCTGTTTGGATCTATACTCTTTTCGCATTCATCCAGCCACTCATCAAACACATCAATGCTGAGTGGCTTCCTGAATACATGGCAACCGAGACTTTTAGCTTGCTCAAGCTCAGCATCAGTCCATGACCCTGACATTATCGCCATGTATGGAACTTTGCAACCATTCTTTCTCTGGTTTTCTATGAATTCCAAGCCTGTCATGTTGGGCATATTGATATCGGTAATGATAACATCACAACAAAGTTGATTCTGGGGACACGGGCATTTGCGATCCAAATAAACAGGACAGAAAAGAGGCTCGGAACAAGCTATAACTTCGTATCCCCGACTCTCCAAGGCAGAAGATGTTAAAGACCTAATCAACTCATCGTCATCCACAACAACCACTCTTAGTCTCATAATGTTACTCCTTACCAATCCACTGCGAATGCCAACTTATGGCACGGCGTAAGCTGTTGCCGGCAAAGGATTGTCAGCTTAAATTATTGATCCATAACCCCATCCCTTAATACAATAATAATGTGGACAACAACATCACTGATAAATGCAGGCAATATTATTCCTTTAATTCCGGGCTACTTTTAAAGAAGATTAAAAACACCGTAGTACCCCAACCATAGTTCCTGATGACAGTTTATTTCTTATCTGACTATTGCCCATAACAATCCTGGCGAGCATCAAGGACATCCATCCACTTACTTCCGGAATATTTTTATTTCTTTTTAGTAAGTTTGATGGACTCGTAAAAAATCCATAGTACCGTTTTAGGATGGCTAAGTAAAAATTCGATATACAAGGAATAGTGGTGTCGCCCAAGCGGAGACATACATATGGTATGTTGAGCATTGGGTGTACCCGCTACGACGCAGGAGATCGATTTTTTACGACGCCATCAAGTTTACTATAGAAATTTCAATCCCGTCAGGTCTGCAGGGATGTCGTGAAGCAAAAATTCTATGTGGAGGATCACTTGTTCAGCCAACACTCTATCCAGGCTTGTAATAAGGCCTAACGCTATATTAGATACTTTTTGTCATTGTATCATAGTTATTGACAATTGACAAGTAATATTTTGATTTTCCAATATTTTTATTTCTTGGTATTAACTATCCGGTCAGGACCCATAATAAAACACATGATACTGAAATGATGCCCCGGGAGTTTTCGGGACGAAGGATTCAGAATGACATTACATGCTTTTTCAGGTTTGTGACACGGACTGGAAAGCGGAAATCCAGAGGGCTCCGGATGCCGGATGAGGGTTTTCTTTATGTAAGGAAAAGGAGGAGGGCATTCCGCCGGGGGAAAGCGGAATGCCCTTATGAGGAGTGGGAGGTGTTAGCAAGTCCGTTACTGTTCCGTCTTTCTCATAAAGGCAGGCATGTCATATGGATCATCATAGGACATCAACTCAGAGGGCAGAGGTTCCTCAGCCACATTGTTCAACGTCTTTGAGAGTATCCTCTCTGCACCCTTATAGGCAACTTTTTCCTTGGGCTTGGGGTATGAAGGAACTGAACGCCATGTCTTGACCTCCTCAAGGACCACCTTCTCCTTCCTCTGCTCAAAGCCCGTGGCTATAACCGTAATCCTCACCTCATCGGTTGCATCCGGGTCAATTACAGAACCGAAGATTATATTTGCGTCATCGTGCGCGGAATCATAAATCAGCGCAGTCGCTTCCTGGACGGCATTCAGGGAGAGATCAATACCTCCCGTTATGTTAATCAGTATACCCTTGGCACCTTCAATCGAGGAGTCCTCCAGCAGGGGATTGGATATCGCCTTCTTGGCGGCAACCGTTGCGCCTTCATCGCCTGTACCGGTTCCTACACCCATGACGGCCCTTCCCGAGTTCTCCATGATGGTCTTTACATCTGCAAAATCAAGATTAATAAGACCGGGAGTAAGTATCAGGTCTGAAATACCCTGGACCGCCTGTCTCAACACATCATTTGCAACGGCAAAGGACTTCAGCACGGGGGTGCCCTTCTCAACAACAAGGGATATCCTGTCATTGGGAATCACGATGATGGAATCAACATACTCCCTTATTTCCTTTATCCCTGAGTCGGCATTGAGCAGCCTCTTCTTGCCTTCATAAAAGAAGGGTTTGGTTATAACAGCAACCGTCAAAGCCCCCATCTCTTTTGCAATGGAAGCAATGACGGAAGATGCTCCCGTACCCGTACCGCCACCCATCCCCGCAGTAATAAATACCATATCCGAGTCTTCCAGCATGTCGCCTATTGCATCCCTGTCACGGTCAGCGGCCTGTCGTCCAATTTCAGGATTAGACCCCGCTCCAAGCCCCTTGGTAAGTTCCGTTCCGATCTGCAGCTTTTTCGGGGCAAGCGACGTCTCCAGCACCTGGAGATCCGTATTGATGGCAATGAAATCAATCCCCTGCACATTGGCGCCGATCATATTGTTCACTGCATTTCCACCGGCACCACCCACACCCACAACACGTATCTTTGCTGACTGGGCTCTCACTTCCTCGATCTCAAACATAAAACCTCCTTTTCTTAAACGGGATCAACTTCTGATCTTCAAAAAACCCTTAACCCAACCCTTCATTTTTTTTAAAATATTACTAAAGATATCACCATAAACAATCGGGGAAAGCTCGTGTTCCGCACCGTAGAGCAACAACCCGACGCCGGTTGCATATCTTGGATCATCAATGATGTTTTTCAGCCCGTCGATATTGGCAGGCCTTCCTATCCTGACGGGGAGGCCGAGAACCGCCTCAGCCAGGGTGGAAAACCCTTCCATCTGCGAAGCACCCCCGGTAATAACAAGCCCATATGAAGCCTCATCATAGGCACCGCAACTCACCAGTTCATTCTTTATCAGATCAAACAGCTCCTCACATCTCGGTGCAATTATCTCCGTTACATAGTGTCTGGGGATTGTCCTTGCATCCCTTCCGGCTACCATGATCTGAATCTCCTTGTCGGAACCGGTTCCGTTCATTATCGCAGTCCCGTACTCCATCTTCACGCGCTCCGCCTCATGAACGGGGAGTCTCAACCCTATCGCGATATCATTGGTAATATGGTTTCCACCGACGGCTATCACGGAGGTATGCGTCAGGACACCGTTCTTGTAAAGGGCGATATCCGTTGTACCGCCGCCGACATCGACAAGCACAACCCCCTGGGCCTTTTCATCGTCCGTCAGGGTTGACAGGGATGATGCAAGTGGTTCAAGGACGATATCATTCACCTGAACATTGGCCCTCTCACAACACCTGATCAGGTTCTGCACAGCAGATACCGAACCTGTAACAATCTGGACCCTGGACTCAAGCCTGACGCCCGACATCCCCACGGGGTTCATTATCCCCTCCTCTCCGTCAACAACATACTCAAGGGGGATGACGTGCAGCACTTCCCTGTCAAGGGGCACATAGACGGCCTTGGCGGCATCGAGCGCCCTTTCAATATCGTCACTGGATACCTCACCGCCCTTTATTCCCACAGCCCCATAACTTGCAAAGCCCTTGATATGTCCCCCTGCAATGCCCACATATACTGAATTAATCTCTATACCCGAGGCCCTTTCCGCGTCCTTTGTTGCGTTCCTGATCGATTCCATGGTCGACTCTATATTCACAACAATGCCCTTTCTTAATCCCATGGATGGGGCGGAACCCACCGCAACCACATCCATCCTCTCATTTAGGTACTGTCCCACAATCACACAGATCTTGGTTGTACCCACATCAAGGCCCACTATGAACTGTCCGTTGCTCACTGCTTACGTCCCTTTACGGGTCTAACGATCACCCTTTTAGAAAACCTCAGATCAATATAGTCGACAGGGATTCTCCTCTGAACAAGCGTATCCTCAAGCCGGGCAAGCCTGGAGAGTTTCTTTTCATAATCACCCCTGCCTACCTTTATCAGCATATCATCAATTTTCAGTGTTATATCCCGGGGGGATGCAGCCACTATCCTTATGTTACGGTCACTGAACATACTCTCTCTCCTTACAGCTTCGGCAAGCTTGACGGCCTCCTTCAATGTGCCCTTACGGTTGGACCTGAGTTCTATTATGGGCAGGAACGGCACTGTCTGGTTCAATCTCTCAAGGGGCGTGCCTTCATGGTTTATCAGGTACATGACACCCTTCCTGTTGAGGAGAGCCACGGGCTCGTTCTCCCATAACCGGACGACAACCGTGTGAGGCAGGTCCTTACGTATCAGCACATCCCTGATCCAGGGAGACCTGAGCAGGCGTTTCCGCCCCCTTTCCGCATCCCAGGTGAGAATGCTCTCATCTCTCTTAACGCCCAAAAGCCTCTTCACCTCCGTACGTGATATATACTTATTGCCCTTGACCACGAGTTCCTCCACGGTAAAGGCCCTGATAACAAACCTTACCGAGAGAAACACCAGGAGCAGGAAAACGACCAGCATACAGGACTTGACTGCGAACCTTGACAACAGCAGCCTGAGTATAACGGCCCACAACTTACCGCTCCGGGGTTTTATCCTGTTCTGTTTTTTCTTGTTTTTTCTTTTCATACCCTGTTGTTGATCCCATCTATAAGGATCTCTTCAATGAGGGTGGTAAAGTCATAGCCCGAGAGTCCGGCAATCTTCGGCAGAAGCGATGTTTCCGTCATTCCCGGTATTGTATTCACCTCAAGCACATATACCCGTTCCCTGTCGTCGATAAGCAGGTCCACACGGGTAGCCCCCGTGCATCCCAGGGCACTGTGAGCGCTGTAAGCAGACTCCTTTGTCATGCAATAGAGTTTCTCATCAATCCCCGGTGGGAGGACATACTCCGTAAAACCCGGGGTATACTTCGCCTTGTAGTCATAGAATCTGCTTTTCGGCCTTACCTCGACCCCGCCCAGAACCCTGTCTCCAAGTATACCTATCTGTACCTCGGCACCCTTTATATAGGTCTCGACCATCACCCTGCCGCCGAACCTGGACGCCCCTGTAAGGGCATCCCCAAGATCCCCCTCTGTCTCTGCAATACTCACACCCACACTCGAACCTTCCCGGACAGGCTTCACAACCCAGGGTGGTGACAGTTCAGCCTTAACTGCCTTGAGGGTATCTTCAGCACCCCGCCCTTTCAGACCACCCACGACACAGGGCGGTACCGTGAGACCATGGTACACAAACATCTTCTTTGAGGCCTCCTTGTCCATGGCAAGCGCCGATGCAAGCACCCCCGAACCGGTATAAGGAATGCCCATAATCTCAAGCATACCCTGTATCGAGCCGTCCTCACCCCATCCTCCATGTAAAACAATGAACGCCACATCAACCGGCTTGTCTTTTAAATCCTCGCAAACGTTATCTCCCATGTCTATAAAGATCGCATTATATCCTCTCTCAAGGAGGGCATTATAAACGGCCTCACCGCTTTTTAAGGAGACCTCCCTTTCAGCGGAAACGCCTCCGGCTATAACACCTATCCTGAGGCCCTTCAGTTGTATCCTTAATTCACCCGGCACGGGACTCCTCCGGCCTCCTTCCGATAATCCTTATCTCCGGCACAAGGGTTATGCCATGGAAATCAAGCACACGCCCGAAGACTTCATTCATTAACTTCAGGAAGTCCACGGCCCTTCCCTCACCCAGATTTATGAAGAAATTCGCATGCCTTGCGCTTACCTCTATATCCCCGATCCTCATGCCTTTACAGCCGGCATCTTCAATCAGTTTTCCTGCACTGCGGTCCGGGGGGTTCTTGAATACACAACCGGCCGACCTCTCATCCAACGGCTGAGAAGCCTTCTTCTGCTGTATATACCCGGCAACCCTTTTCTTGACGGCAAGGGGATCATCCCTCTTCAAAGTAAAATGGGCGCCAACTATAGTGATTCCCCCGGGTATACCACTACTGCGATAGGATGTCCTTATTTCGTCCCCTTCAATTACCGACATGCCGCCGCCGTCTATAACCGTTATTCTCTTTACGACATCATGGATTTCAATACCGAAGGAACCGGCATTTCCAAAAAGGGCGCCACCTAACGTGCCGGGAATCCCTGCAAGGCCCTCAATGCCAGACAGCCCTTCATTAACGGAAAAGCGCACAAGACCCTGCAGTGAAAGCCCTGCCTGGGCAAAGACCACCACATCGTCGCCATGCTCCTCAACAACCTCCATGCGATGGAAACTCCTCAAACTTATGAGGACTTCATCAACTCCCCCGTCAAGGACGAGGAGATTGGTCCCGCCTCCGATTATGAAATATCCGATGGACCGTTCAGTCAGAAAATCAATGAGGTTTTTCAGGCTGAGAGGATCTTCCGGCATGAGTAGATACCCAGCCCTGCCACCGATGTTTAAAGAGGTGTACTCCTTGAGGCTTATGTCCCTCAGTACCCTTCCCTGAAAGTTTTGCTTTAAGTGACTTTCGATGTTACTGTCAGGCATCGTTCACTCTCCTCTTCTCAGAAGATCCTCACCGATCTTCCATACATCCCCTGCACCAAGGGTAAGCAGCAGGTCACCCTCATGCAACATCCTCCCGAGTTCCTCAATTAGAAAATCCCTGTCCTTGATGTATTTCACACATCCGACCTTATCCTTCAGTCCGTCGGAGAGCCTTTCTGAACTCACCCCTTCAACCGGGGCTTCCCCTGCCGGATATATATCCATCAGGTACAGGGCATCAACACCATCAAAGGAGACCAGAAACTCTCCAAAGAGGTCCCTGGTCCTGCTGTAGCGATGTGGCTGAAAGACCACAACTATCCTGCCGTCAAAGGCATCCCTTATTGCACCGATGGTAGCCCTCAGTTCGGTAGGATGATGCCCGTAGTCGTCGTATACCTTAATACCACCGACCTCCCCCTTAAACTCAAATCTTCTGTGTATCCCGGTGAATGTTGAAAGTCCCTCCATAATGCCGTTAAAATCAACGTGAAGTTCCAGTGCAACAGCAATAGCACCCAGGCAGTTAAGCACATTGTGCTTTCCTATTACCGGAACGAACAACTCACCGCGCAAGTCCCCATCAACGATGAGGTTAAACCTGGTGCCGAGTCCCTCGGACTTTATATTGTCCGCCCTGATATCGGCATTTTTGCTAAAACCATATGTTATGTGCTTCCTCCTGATATCCGAGATCATGTTCCTCAGAAAGACATCCTCATAGCAGACAACAGATACTCCGTAGAAGGGCACCTTGTTCAGAAATTCCCTGAAGGCAGCGTAGAGAGAGTCCATTGTCTTGAAAAAATCCATATGCTCCCTGTCTACGTTTGTCGCCAGGGCAATAGTTGGAGAGAGCTTAAGAAAGGAACCATCACTCTCATCCGCCTCTGCAACAAGAAACTCTCCCTGCCCAAGACGAACATTGGACCCTGTTGATTTAAGCCTCCCCCCAATCACAACGGTGGGGTCGATCCCCGAATTGGACAGGATGGATGAAATCAATGACGTAGTAGTCGTCTTTCCATGGGACCCTGCAACAAGTATGCTGTATTTAAGCCTTCCTAACTCTGCAAGCATCTCTGCACGGGGTATCACGGGAATGGACCTCCTTGTTGCCTCAACAACCTCGGGGTTGTCTTCCTTCACCGCTGAGGAGACAACAACCACATGAGCGCTGTCAACATTGGCAGCGTTATGTCCTATAAAGACCTTGATTCCCATCTCTCTCAGTCTTCTTGTGTTGGAAGACTCTTTCAGGTCAGAGCCGGTTATATCATAGCCGAGGTTATGCAGGACCTCGGCTATGCCGCTCATTCCGATACCACCGATGCCGACAAAGTGTATTACCCTGTATCTTTCAAACACGGAGTCTCCTCATATAAAAACCTCTCTGTTTTTTTCAGCCTGCTTTTTGATACCGGACCTTCCCGGACTGTCCGGTGAAACAAGACTGACGACAATATCGGCAATTCTCTTAACGGCTTCAGGCCTGCCGAACCCGACAGCCCTCCTCCCCATTGATTCCCTGAATCCGCGGTCGCTGTAAAACCTTTTAATCTCATCGGCAAGACGCTTTCCCGTAAGCTCGGCATCCCTGATCATGACCGTTGCCCCGAGGCTCTGGAGTTTTTCTGCATTTACCTCCTGGTGGTTCCCTGCGGCATGGGGATAGGGTATCAGCACCGAAGGTTTACCCGTCGCACACACCTCCGCTATCGTTGTTGCTCCGGCCCTTGATATCACCAGGTCCGCTATTGCGTATGCCTCGGGCATCTGAAAAATATAAGGCGCTACAGTGCCTTTAAAACCGTAGCTTCTGTATGAGTCCCTGACAAACTCGAAGTCCTTTTCACCTGTCTGGTGGAGGAACTGTATCCTGTCCTTGAATTCAAGCATGTGCTGAAGTGCATCCACCTCTGCCCTGTTAATGGCGCTTGCACCGGAACTCCCACCAAACACAAAGACGGTGAAGAGGTCTTTCCTGAGGGAAAAGAGTCTCAGGGCGGATGTCCTGCTCCCCTTCAGCAGTCTCCCTCTTACAGGATTGCCGGTAAGGTAGACCTTGCTGCGGGGGAACCTCGCCATACTCTCCTGGTAGGTGATACATATCAACTTCGCGATATGTCCCAGGATCCTGTTTGCCCGCCCCGGAACCGTATTCTGCTCGAGTATCAGCGTGGGAATCGACAGAAGCCATGCACCCACGAGGGGAGCAAAAGATGCATACCCGCCGGAACCCACAACTATGTCGGGTTTGATTTCCTCCAGATAGCGGTAGCTCTCCTTTAACCCCTTCAGAAAGAGATACACGGACCGCGCCTTTTTGATCGTAGACTTGCCTACAAAACCCTCGGAGGGGATAAACTTTATAATAAACCCCTCCCGGGGTATCACCTTGGCCTCTATTCCCCTTTCGGTTCCGATGAAGATCACCTCTGTATCGGGTTCTCTTCTGATCATCTCCTCTGCAAGGGCAATACCCGGATAGAGATGCCCGCCTGTCCCGCCTCCTGCTATAACGATTCTCATTGAGCCTTCCTCCTCAGCCTCCTTGCCTTCAGGTGAGCCCTCCTTTTTATGATCATCTCCTGCGTCTGCACGGACAATTGCTCATCGTCCCCTCTGGAGATCTTCAGCATTACACTAACGGCAATAAAATTCACAAGCAGGGATGAGCCCCCATAACTCAGGAACGGCAGGGGCAGGCCCTTCGTGGGCACCAGGCCTGTAACCACCGCAATATTCATCAACGCCTGGAGTGTTATCATCAGTGTCAATCCATGTGCAAGATAACTGCAAAAGAGACTCTTTGCATCACCGGCTATCTTTATTCCGCGACTGAAGAACATCACAAACATGAAAAGCACAAAAACCACGCCGATAAAGCCGATCTCCTCTCCCACCATAGAGAAGATAAAGTCGGTGTTAACCTCGGGGAGATAACTGAGTTTCTGTTTGCTCTCACCAAGCCCGACTCCCCCGAACCCTCCGTTACCGAGGGCGATGAATGACTGCACAAGCTGAAAGCCGCCGGCATAGGGGTCCTTCCACGGATCAAGGAAGATGAAGATTCTCTTCAATCTGTATGGTTCCATAACGAGCTTCACCACTACCGGTAAAACAAAAAGGAGTGTTGTGAACATGAACCTGAGTGGTGTTCCTGAAATATAAAACATTGCAAACGTGATAAGTCCGAGAGTGAATGCACCACCGAAATCAGGCTGAAGCAGCAGTACGGCCTGGAATGAAAGCATCACGAGAAGAGGCCGGAAAAAAACCGAGAACCTGTCCCTGATCTCCTGTGTATCGGAGAGATACCTTGCCAGAAATAAAACCATCGCAACCTTGACAAACTCACCCGGCTGAACGGTCGACGGCCACAGCCTGATCCATCTCCTTGCACCGTTTATCTTCACCCCAAGCCCAGGAATGAAAACCAGCAGCAACAACACAAAGGAAAGCGCAAGGAAGACAATCGAGTACCTCCTCAAAGTCGAAGGTTTTATGGCATAGAACAACAGCATCGCGAGAAAGGCTATCAACAGAGTCATCAGGTGCTTCTTAAGATACATAAACTGAGACCCCCCCTGGGAGGAAAGGGCAGTGCCGGCCTTTGAAATATTTATCAGGGCAGTTGAACTGTATACCATGACAACCCCCATGATAGTGAGAGCAACGACCGATAGAAGAAAATACTTATCGACCCCTTTTTCAGACCCGTACATTCATCCCACCTTTCAACTTCCTTACAAGTTCCTTGAAATGCCTCCCGCGATGCTCAAAGTCATCGAACATATCGAAACTTGCGCAACCCGGGGAAAGAAGCACCGTATCTCCCCTCTCAGCAAGCGAGAACGCCCGCACAACCGCCTCATCCATATCATCAACCAAATACGCACATAGGGGATTCCCCATCTGTTTCAGAATATTCCCACGCGCCTCCCCTACCAGAACCGCAGCCTTCATACGGCGTCCGATGTATCGCTTCAGCCCTGAAAAATCGCCTCCCTTGTACTTGCCGCCAAGTATCAGGATTACACCATCCCCGAAGCCGTCCAGGGATTTCATCACGGCGCCGATATTTGTTCCCTTCGAGTCGTTATAGAAACTCACACCTTCCACCTCATCAACAAACTCCATCCTGTGCTCAAGTCCTTTAAACTCGCGGAGAACCGGCGCCTGACTGTCCGGGGTAACCCCGCAGAGCGATGAAATAAGGAGTGCGGCAAGGGCATTCTCCTGATTATGGATACCCCTGATCCTCATATCATCAATACGGATGATCCGCTCAGGACCGTTCTCACTCCTTAAAAACAGCCACCCCTCATCCACATAAGCGTCGGGGGTTATTGCACCTGCTTCCCCGCCCGTCCCGGAATCTACGGAAAAATACCTCACTTTTGAACCTGTGCCACCGGCAAAGCAACGGAGATTCTCATCACCGAGATTCAGTACCAGGGTATCTTCCGGCCCCTGGTTCCTGTAAATCGCCGCCTTTGTCCTAATATATTCATCGAGGTCTTCATACCTGTCAAGGTGGTCGGGGGATATATTCAGAACCACCGCCACTGATGGCTTAAACGCCCTGATGCCTTCGAGTTGGAATGAGGAAATCTCCACAAGCACGTACTCAGTCGTCGAAAGCGTTCCACCCCTCAGACCGCCAAGTATCTCCCCTGTAATGGCATTACCGATATTACCACCCGACAATATCCTCCTGCCGGCTCTCTTAAGCATAAGCTCTGTAACCCTTGTGGTCGTGGACTTACCGTTGGTACCTGTAATCCCTATCCAGGGTATCCGGAAAGGCATAAGCACCCTGAAGCCCAACTCAAGCTCTCCGATTACCTCAATCCCGGAGGAGAGGGCCCTTTTCACCAAGGGATGAAACATGGGGATACCGGGACTGATTACTACCTCATCAATGCCTTCAGAGGCAGGATCAATCGCTGATGCCGGACGGAATACTATCCCCTCCGGCAACCCGCCCATCATCCCGGCAAGGGCCTTTTTATCCCTGTCATCAGATACAACAACATCGGCACCGAGAAACCTGAGCAGTCCTGCTGCCGACAAACCACTTCTTCCGAGGCCTACGACAAGGAACCTCCTGTCTTTAAAGCTCGAACTCAGATCTTCCATTGCCGGGCCTCATCTGTTGTCCTGCAACTGTTACAGGACCATGCAGACATATGAAAAAACCAAAATCCCCTTATAACACTTAACCACATGAACCTACCTCAATTTCAGGGTTGCAAGACTCAGCAGCGCCAGGATAATTCCGACAATCCAGAAACGGACGACGGTTTTGGGCTCAGGCCACCCCTTCACCTCGAAATGATGATGTATTGGAGCCATCCTGAATATCCTTCTTCCCGTCAGCTTGAATGAGCCCACCTGTATGATTACCGAGATTGTCTCAATAACAAAAATACCACCGACAATAGCAAGCACAATCTCATGTTTGGTTATTACTGCAAGTGTACCAAGCGCCCCCCCAAGGCTGAGGGAACCAACATCTCCCATAAAGACCTCCGCCGGATAAGCGTTATACCACAGGAACCCTATTGCCGCCCCGAACATTGCTCCACAGAAAACAGTAAGTTCACCTGTCTTTACAAGAAAGAGCAACTGGAGATACCGGGCAAGTTTTGCATTACCACTTATGTAAACAAGCACGGCGATGGCAAGAACCGCGATGGCAACAAGGCCGATGGCAAGACCGTCTATCCCGTCGGTGAGATTCACTGCATTCGATGAACCAACGATAACAAAGACGGAAAAGGGGATGTAAAAAAGCCCGAGGTCAATGAGCCAGTTCTTGAAAAACGGAACACTCAGTTTGGTGCTGTAAGGATCCAGGGGGTTGGAATAGAGGAAAAAACTGATGCCCGTTGCCAGGAGTATCTGGAGACCGAATTTATAACAGGCCCTCAGCCCTTTATCGTTCCTTCTTGAAACCTTCATGTAATCATCAGCAAAGCCTATGGCGCCAAACCCTGTGGTAGCGATCACCATTACCCATACGTAGGGATTCTTGAGGTCCATCCAGAGAAATACGGAAAGGAGTATCCCGAGGAGTATTATCACCCCCCCCATCGTAGGTGTCCCTTCCTTTATTGCGTGTGTGCTTGGCCCGTCACCCCTTATCTGCTGTGTAAGATGAAACCTCTTCAACCTCTTCATTACAAAGGGGGCAAGCATGAACGTAAACAGTGCAGCCGTGATTACCGCAAGGGCGGTCCTGAATGTTATATAGCGAAAAACATTAAAGGGGAAATAATACGCATGCAGCCTGTATAACAACTCGTAAAGCATCAGTCCTCCAGAATCCTTTCCATTTTCATACCCCGTGAACCCTTAATCAGGACGACGTCTCCGCTCTTTACTATCTCCCTCAGTATCTCTCTCGCCTCATGGGGCGTATTGACATGGTATGAGGGCCTTTTATCATTCATACAGTTTATGCCGTTGAACTCCTCATGGGTATAAGACATCAACTCTCCCACGGTTATGAGGACATCAACAGGATGTGTCGAGAGCCACCTTCCAAGTTTTCTGTGGGCCTCCTCCTCATAGGCTCCCAGCTCAAGCATGTCTCCAAGCACAGCCACTGCCCGGGACTGCCGCATACGAACAAGTTCCTTTATGGCCTCTTCCATTGAAGCCGGGTTTGCATTGTAAAGGTCGCTGATTACGGTCGCTCCCCTCATCTCCCTGATCTCCACCCTCATCGGAACCCCTTTAAACTCTTCAAGGGCGCTCTTGATATTCACAAGAGGGACCCCGAGATGACTGCACACGGATGCCGCAGCCAGTGCGTTGAGGACATTGAAGAGACCGAATATCCTCAGTTTTATCTCGGCTGCCTGTGCATCCCTGAGGTGCAGTTTAAACCTTATTCCGTCCTTAAGGTGTCTGATCTCCTCCGCCCATACATCCGTACCGGCGTTGAGGCCGAATGTTATCACAGAAAACCTGTCATCCGAAAGGAGTTCAGGCAGCACCGGCCTGAGATACGGATCAACTCCGTTAACCACAACGGTATTCACATAATCAACGATTTCCAGTTTTGTCTTTCTCACCATATCCAACGATCCAAAACCTTCCAGATGTGCAGGGGCAATATTGGTTATCACACAGATATCCGGCCTTGCAATCCCGGACAGTTCCGCAATATCCCCCACCCTGCTTGCCCCCATTTCAAGCACGGCGAACCGGTGACTGTTAAGACGTGTCAGCGACAGGGAAAGCCCTATCTGGTTATTAAGGTTCCCCCTGCTCCTGAGCACCTTGTAATCCCGGGCGAGTACCTCGGCAATCATCTCCTTTGTTGTGGTCTTGCCGTTTGTCCCGGTAATAGCCACAACCTCAACATCCCTTGTTAACCTTCGGTGTCTCGCTATGGACTGTAATGCCCTGAGTGTGTTATCGACATGTATTATGCTCTTTCCCATGACAGGTATAACGGGAGGACAACTCACTACGGCCCCTCCACCCTTCTTCAGTGCGGGTTCAAGAAAATCATGCCCGTCGAATCTCTCCCCCCTGAGCGAAATAAAGAGTTCACCCTCTCTTATGGTCCTTGAATCGATTGAAATACCGGTGAAGTACCGTGTCCCTTTTACCAATAGCCTCCCTGCCGTCGGCTCAAGGATTTCCGACAATGTATACCTGATCATAAAAAACCTCTCTTAACCACTGAGCCTCGATAGACCGTCAAGGGCCTCTTTCAGTACCTCTCTGTCCTTGAATGGATAACGCACACCCTCTATCTCCTGATAATCCTCGTGTCCCTTGCCTGCAACCAGTATGGTGTCATCCTTTCGGGCAATATCAACAGCCCTGAAGATAGCCTCTCTCCTGTCGGTCACAACAGTGCAGTTGTCCTTCCGAACCCCTTCAAGGATACCGGCAATTATATCCTCAGGTCTTTCAGAGCGGGGATTATCGGAAGTAACAATTACAAGGTCACTCAGTTGTGATGCTATCCTGCCCATCTCAGGCCTCTTTCCCCTGTCCCTGTCACCCCCGCAACCAAATACCGTTATAATCCTCCCCCTGGTAAAGCCCCTGAGGGACTTCAGCACCCGCTGAAGTGCATCAGGTGTATGAGCGTAATCAATCACCCCCATGAACTCCCGATCCATCCTTACGGACTCCATCCTCCCCTCCACACCCTGAAAGCCTTCAATCCCCCGCCTGATTACCTCTTCATCAATATCCAAGACCAGAGAAACCCCTACGGCTGCAAGTATGTTATAAACATTCGTCTTCCCCAGGAGTGGCGATGAAACCTCCAACGCCCTTCCATCGAGGGGTATGGAGAAGCGTATACCCCTTTCATCCTCATAAACATCAACGGCTCGCAACACGGCGGCGCCGGAAAGACCAAAGGTCGTCACCCGGAGCCCCGCAACGGAGATCTCTTCCGAGATCCTGCGCCCATAGGGATCATCGATGTTTATAATACCGGCTTTATGGGTCAACTCCCGGAAGAGACGGAGCTTTGCCCTGAAATAGTCTTCCATCGTGCCATGAAAATCAAGATGATCACGCGTCAGGTTTGTAAATACGGAGACATCGAAGTCAGTGTAATCAACCCTTTTTAAACCCAGTGCATGGGAGGAGACCTCTGAAACGACGTGCGTTACTCCTTCCTCATACATATCCTTAAGTATCCTCTGAAAGTCCACTGCAAGGGGTGTGGTCAACCGTGCCCTGAAGGACCGGTCACCTATAATGTAACTGATGGTCCCCGTGATTCCCGTCCTTAGCCCTGCCTCCCTGAAGATCTTCCGCAGGATGTAAGAAGTGGTGGTCTTGCCGTTTGTCCCGGTAATGCCGACGAGTTTCATCTTCCGTGAGGGGTTACCATAAAACCGCGCCGACATCATTGCCATGGTGTCGTTAATATCGGGGACCGGAATAACCGGAATTCCGTTTTCTCCCGGCTCTCTCTCCCCGGTAATCACTGCGACGGCGCCCCTGTCTATGGCATTCCGGACAAACATGTTACCATCATGATGCTCGCCGCTTAACGCAAAAAACAGGTCTCCCTTTACAACCTTCCTTGAATCCGTTGCAAGGCCGTTAACCCGGACATCCCTGAACTTTCCCGGAAAGGATGTCCCTTGCAATAGTTCACTCAACATCACGGTAACTCTCCCATCTCTCAGAAATCACGGCTGTTAACTCCGGTTTCACGCGGTTTTCCTACAACGAGCACTTCTTCATTATCGGTATCGTCCCTGGGGACGAACATGTAAGAAAGCGCCTTCTCGGCAATAGAGCTGAAGACAGGGGCTGCCACTTCGCCGCCGTAATACTTTTTATGGGGGTTCCAGAGGACCACCACAAGCACAAAGACGGGATTGTCCGCGGGCACCATACCAACGAAGGAACTCACAAACATCTTCCTGGAATACTTCTTTGTTACGGGATCCAGCATCCTCGTTGTGCCGGTCTTTCCGGCAACAAGGTTCCCATCGACCGCTGCAAGGGGGGCGGTTCCATCCTCGGAGACCACGGATTTGAATGCCTTTCTCAGCATCCGGGTGGTTCTAACGGACAACACCCTCTTTTTCCTTACAGGCCCATACCTCCACAGCACCTCTCCATCAGGTGAAATTATCCTTGAAACAACATGTGGTTTCACAAGATACCCGTCATTTGCAACCGCAGCATAGGCCCTGAGGATCTGAAGTGGTGTTACCATCACTTCATAACCTATAGCCACAGCCCCTATGGTGGTACCTGACCAGGCAGACGGTTCCTTGACAATCCCGGATGACTCACCTGTAAGATCAATGCCTGTCTTCTCACCAAAACCAAGTTTTTTCATATACCGGTAGAACCTGTCGGGTCCCAGCCTAAGCGTGACCTTGACGGCACCCACGTTTGACGACTTCTGTATAATCTCCTTCAGTGTCATCCATCCGTGTTTATGTACATCCCTTATCTTCCTTTTCCCCACTTCAACATAGCCTTCGGAACAGTCAAACCTGCTCTGCAGTGTGGCCACCCCTTCATTGAGGGCGGCTGCAGCCATTACAAGCTTGAAGGTCGATCCCGGTTCATAGAGATCCGTGACAGCCCTGTTTCTTCTGTATGACGGCCTGTAATCACCCGGATGATTTGGATTAAAGGATGGTCTGTTTGCGAGGGCCAGGACCTCACCGTTGTAAGGATTCATCATAATTGCAGTTGCAGCATAGGGTCTCCATTTTCCAACGGCCCTGTCTATCTCTGCTTCCACTATATTCTGGAGACCCTCATCTATTGTAAGGACGATGCTGTTCCCATAAGATTCCAGAAGGTCATCTTCCGTATATAATATATTACCATGAGCATCCCTGGTTAAGGCTACACGCCCCCCGCTTGTTGAGAGAAACCGGTCATAACGCTTCTCAACCCCCTCGAGACCCACATTATCGATATTTACAAAACCGAGCAAATGTGATGCAAAGTTTCCCTTCGGATAAAACCTTGCCATATTCGGCAGGAGTCCCAACCCCTCTATCCCGAGACTCCGGATTTTTTTAACAATGGAGGGAGATATATTTCTTTCAAGCCAGACAAAGCGCTTATCCGAGGAAAGCTTCTCTATCAGCCTTCCTTCCTTTGCATTGATAACACCATGGAGCGCCTTTGCCACATCAACGGGAGACTTTATCTGTTCCGGATCGGAGTAAAGGGACTGTCGTTCAAGGTTGACGGCGAGTTCCTTCCCCCTTCTGTCGTAGATACTGCCCCTCCTGACCAGCACATTCTGACCCTTTGTGTACTGAACCTCTGCAATCCTTGCCATCCTGGCATGGTCAAGTATCATCAGATCGGAAAGGCGTAGAAAGATTACAAGAAAAAAGATATAAACAGACGTGACAACTACAAACCTTCTTCTCTGCATGATCACCTTTCTACGGGTTCTCCTGAAAGCATGTCGGCCGACGACGGCCGCTGCAGCCACAGGAGCCCGCTCAAGTCAAAGAAAACAGTCTGAAAAGGCCTTTTCAAACCCAACTGAACCGAGGCGCCTCAGAGCACCTGCAGGAGATCTGAATTCCCCCAACTACACCTTACCGTTACATAAAAAACACCCCTTGCCAAACCGGAACTTCCTGCATCCCCCCTCTTGGCAAAGGGAGACAGGGGGGGGAAGATTTTAATAATATATATCTACTTCTTTATACTTGATATTCTCGTAAAAAGTCGTCATTCCCGCGAAAGCGGGAATCCAGGAAGCGTGTAACTATCTGAAAAGACTGGATTCCCGTTTCCACGGGAATGACAAAAAAACACTTTTTCAGACTTTTTACGAGTTCATCAAAATTCAATGCCTTTCATTACAATACAATGCACCTTGTCGGCAAGCCTGATATCTCGGCGGCTTCAGTTCTTACGCTAACTGGATGGTCCCTGTTTTTTTCTCTGCGAGGTCCTCAGATCATCTTGATCAAGTCGTAGACCATGGATGGAATTCCATAAATGGTGATACGACGAGACCAAGTCATCATATGCAAGACAATGAGAAGGAATATTAAGAGATATTAACTTGACTTTTAAGTTGCTGACTTTTATACTGTGAGAAATGTACGACAAAAAGTCTTGCTCAGTTGCCCCGACATCGAAAGGAGGTGGTAAATGAGCAAATAGAGAGCAAGACGAATGTGATATGGGGATATCTCGTTTGTAACGACATCAAAAATAGGAGGGGGCCATGAAAAGGATATGTTTTTCCATTATTGTCTTTCTTTTGATCTCAGGTGTTTCTTTTGCATCTCCGCCGCAGTAATATAAAATATCATCAGTATATGGCCCGTATCGATTCGAACGGATCGCCTCTCCAAGTTAATACCCAAGTGAGTACTTTCCAATCCGATCCTACAAAATATACTCTGTACCCATGCTTTATCGGCGATTATCAAGACATCTGGGACCAGACCATCTCAGATGTGGATAACTATTTTTCCGCATGGGTAGGCATTCCGGTTACCACAGACATCGGCGATATTTATTTGTCGACCATTGTGCCCTGAACGGGTCCGACTGAGAGGAGAGGGAATCAAAACTCTTTCCCCTCTTTTGATCGTAGTTTAATACCGAAGGTGAGTACTGAAGGAGGAAATCATGGAGCCAGCAAAACATATAGGATTAATGGTGATTAGCTTACTATTTCTAAGTTTTTTTCTGATTTATGGCTCAGCAGAAGCTGAAGTTACCTATCTGGGTGAAATTTGTATCTTTTTTAATAATCTGCGCCGAATCGGGCCTCCTCCTGAGCCACCCACACAACTAATGAAACTTGGTGTATTGTATTATGACAACGGATACTTTGTATTAAATGGCAACGTGGGCAACGTGCCGACAGCGCTGACACCTGTGCAAGGTACAGGCCTGATCGACGGAGATACTTTTGTCGCAACTTTGGTTTCTTCCACCGTTAATGCCACTAATACATCCTTTACGGCGAGTCATCTTGCACTGAAACCTTCGGCGCTGCTGCCGGGTTACCCAGGACTCTGGGAAGGCACGATGACGGAGATGACGTTCAACCTAACTCAGCCTACCGTGCAGGGCAAGGTCACTACGACACTTATATATATGATGGTCTGTAACCCATAGTATCCTTTACCGGCAGTACTTCCAATATCACCTGGAATTTTAATTTAGAGGTCAATTATATCACGAATATTTTAGCGTTCAGGTGGTACATGTTTTGGGGGTCACTTCTATATCGTTTTTCATGGTCATTAGCTCCTTAGTGTTCAGTTGTTGCCGCTAACGCCTAAACAACCTGCAGCCAGGAGTGTATCAGCAGCGGTTACTCTTGGCAACTTCTCTGTCATACTGCTACTTCCATCAGGGTCAGGCTCACAGATTCAGATTGTGGTATATCTTCATCATTTTCAATTCTGTCATCCACATGGAGCCGAATAGCGTCTTTGATATTCTCAAAAACTTCTTCGTAAGAATCACCCTGTGTATAGCAACCCTAACGTTCAGGATAAAATGCAAAATAGCCATCCCTATCCCGTTCAACTATAACTGAAAACTTGTATTTATCCATTTTTAACCTCCTCCTAATGGGGTTAACCTCTGATAAATTGCAACACAAAACTGACTGACGAGTATCCAAGAATATAAGGAGTTGCTAAGGAGCATAGAGGAATTGGTTTGCTGCTATCATGGAGGGTATTCGTGGTAGTAAGCCAAAAACATATAAGCAGTAACATCGGCTAACAAGGCAAATGAAGCTGAGCATAATTCACATAAAATGGGATTCGCCGGTCACTTCCGTTTGATTCCGGACAAGCCGGAATGACAAATGAATTGACAAGACGGTAGGCTTTAAGGGGACTTTGGAGGCGTTGTGGCGTTGTTCCCTATCATGGATAGAATTCCCTGCATCTCCCGGGAAGCCGCTTCCGCTTCTCTCTGAATATCAATATTGGTATTTGAGATGGCCTTGCTGAAGTATCTCTGCAGGACATTGGAGATGGAAGGATAGAGAGGCGATCTCGGCCTTGGATAGGCCGTCAGGAAGACATCCTTCATATCTGAGAACTGTGGATTGACCTTCAGAATCTCCCCGTCACCGTACAAGGCCTTGCGGGTCGGTGCCTTTCCGGCACTCAGCGCTATGATCTTCTGAACCTCGGGACCCGTCAGGAACTCCACGAACTTCCAGGCAAGCCCTTTCTTTTCCGAATAACTGCTTATCCCGACCTGCCATCCGCCCAAAGTGGAATAACTCTTTCCACCCCTGAAGTGGGGAAGCCTTGCAATACCGACCTTCCCGGCTATCCTTGATTTCTCAGGGTCATTTGAGACCCTCCAGGCATAGGGCCAGTTACGGTGAAACACGGCCTTTCCCTGAACAAAGAGGTCCAGTGATTCAGGTTCCTGATAGGTCAGTACGCCCCTGGGAGCAATATTGCCTATAATCCTGTCCCTCACAAACCTGACTGCCTCAACAGCAGGCGGCTCTGCAATACCGGGCTTTCCTGTTTCCTGATCCAGTATGAAGCCGCCGTTACTCAGGATATACTCCATCATGTCGCAGACAAGGCCTTCATACTGTTTGAACTGTCCTGAGAATCCATAAATATCCTCACCCCTCTTCTTCTCCCCGGATACGATCTTTTCAGCCTGTCCGACCATCTCCTCCCAGGTCGCAGGCGGTGAAAAACCATACTTGTCGAGCAGGTCCTTCCTGTAAAAGAGCATCCCGCTGTCTATGAAGAGAGGAACTCCATAGATCCTGCCCCTGTATGTATTCGCAAGTATCGTACCGTCGAGGAACCTCTTCTGCTCAGAGGGAGAGAACAGATCATCAAGGGGCATTGCCCACCCCGCGGCAGCAAACTCCGGGGGCCAGATAACATCCATAAGGAAGACATCAACATCCCTGCTCCTGTTTTTCAGCTTCTGCGTTAACAGGTCATGGAAGGCCGTTGAAGAATGGGGCCCGATCTCTCGTACGATCTTTATGTCGGGATATTTCTGCTCAAACCGCCGGTATATCTCCTCCCATACCTCGGGCACATTCGGCTTCCAGGTAACAAAACGCAGCACTTTTGCCTTCCCCTCATCTTTCCCGGCACAGGAAAAAGAAAGGATTACACCGATTACAACAACCACTGAAAGCAACACCGGGATGACCGGTCTTCTCATTAAAAACCCCGTCATACTACCCCCGCTTCATGATCCTACTGTATCCAGAGCAACTTCTTAAATACCCAGCCCTTCTCCCCAAACTCGTCAATCACCTGGACCCATTTCCCTTTAAACTTCAGGATCCTGAAGGAATCATATTTGATTGCAGGACTTATATCTGTTCTGGGGTATTTCCTCCCGGGACCCTTTCTTATATTTGCCTTGTTCTTCTTCACAACGGCGCACTTATACTTGCCTGTAACGAGCTTCCTGAAGATCCAGTGGATGTCTCCATCTACATCCTTTACCTTGTACCATTGCCCCTTCCTCTTGATCTTCTTAAGGGGCATATACTTGAAGACCTGCCAGGTCTTTTCATATTTTACTCCCGGACCTCTTCTTAGGTTGGCGGTACCTGAATTGACACAGAGGGCGTCTGCAGAGACCACGGAAACAAAAAAAACCGCAACTGCAACAAGTACAAGGACATAGCTTCTCACTTTAACCTCCTTTATTTACCTTTATCTTCCTTCCACCCGTGCCTCCCTATAAGGGGTACAAACACACAGGGTGTATGCAGTTCTTCAATAAAGAAACCCTTAACCTTCTTCAAACGCAATAACTGCTGACTGAACCTGCTGCCAACGGGAGCAAGAATTATCCCCCCTTCTGCAACCTGGTCTTTCAGCGGAGCGGGAACCACGGGGGTTCCTGCAGTGATGACGATCCTGTCAAAAGGAGCCTTCTCCCTGAGCCCCTCTGTTCCGTCACCGGTTATTACATGGACGTTGTCATAACCAATGGCCTTGAGTTTCTCCCTGGCACTCTCAGCGAGTGATTCCACTCTCTCAATTGTGTATACCTCACGGGCGAGTTCAGCAAGTACCGCTGCCTGATAGCCGGAACCGGTCCCGATTTCAAGGACCCTCTCATCTCCGGAGAGTTCCAGGAGTTCGGTCATAACGGCAACCATGTATGGCTGGGAGATTGTCTGGCCGTCTCCAATCGGGAGGGCGCAGTCATCATATGCCTTGTGCTGAAGAGACTCATCAACAAAGAGGTGACGTGGAACCTTTAACATTGCAGCAAGCACGCGCTTGTCCTTTATACCCCGGGGGATAAGCTGGGTATGGACCATTATCTTTCTCAGTTCACTGTATTCCATCTGCAAGGTTGAGCCTGTCGAAAATTACCACAAAATTAAACAGATTAAGTCGAATCACACTTATACGACTTTAACTCCCAGGACATTCTTCATGATTCTGAGCCCTGCTTCATGGTCCTCAGGGGCAAGACCTGCAACCGCGTCATGGACAACCTCCACATTGTATCCCCTCAGCACGGCATCAGATGCTGTAAACATGATGCATATATGGGTAACACACCCGGTGAGCCTCACCGTATCTACACCGATTGCCCTGAGGCCGGAATCCAGTTCCGTATTGTAAAACCCCGAGTACGTTGTTTTCTGAATAACTATGTCCCTGTCCGAGGGCTTCAGCTCATCCACAACCTGCGCCCCCTTCGTCCCTTTAACCGCATGAACCGGCCAGCCGAACCTCTCAAATTCCCTGTCATCGGGCTCATGGGCATCACATACGTAGATTATCCTTTCCCCGGCATTCCCTGCCCTTTCAATCTCTTTTTTTATAACATGAACGATCTTTCTTGTATCGGGAACCTCAAGGGGCGCCCCCTCCAGCACAAAGTCATTCAGCATATCGATTATCAACAGAGCCCTGTTTGACACGGGTTCACCTCCGGGACCTTTGGTCCTGCCGGTTATTTACAATGCCTGCTTGCCGAAAGCCCGACCTTTAGTCGGTGAGTTTGACGGTCATTTGTCATTCCCGCAAGCGAAGCATGTCGGGAATCCTTCTTAAAGAACGATTCCGGACAAGCCGGAATGACAGATAGAGAGACTGACTTTATACACAGTACTCTATTTAGACAGTATTTCTGTTCCGATACCTTTTTCAGTAAAGATCTCAAGCAAAAGACAGTGAGGCACCCTTCCATCGATTATGTGTGTTTTCGCCACCCCTCCCTTCAAGGCATCCATACACGCCTGGACCTTGGGGATCATACCGCCCGATATGGTTCCCTTCTGGATCATCTTCTTTATATTCCGGGACTTCGCGGTTGAGACGACCTGATCCTTCATGTCATTAATCCCGGCAACATCCGTAAGGAGTATCAGCTTCTCCGCCCCAAGAGCTGACGCAAGGACGGAAGCAACGCTGTCGGCATTTATATTCATCGTTACCCCATCGGAGCTTACCCCTACAGGTGCAACCACCGGAATAAAGCCGTTACTCTCAAGGCTTTCAAGAATGGCGGGATTTACCTCCTTCACCTTGCCGACAAGACCGAGGTCTATTACCTCATCCATCCCCGTCTCATCGGACATCTTTCTTATAACCTTCTTTACCGCCGTTATAAGCCCTCCGTCCTTTCCGGTTAAACCCACGGCCATTCCTCCGTGCCGGTTAATGAGGGAAACTATCTCCTTGTTTACAAGCCCTCCGAGAACCATCTCGACAATATCGATGGTCTCCTCGTCGGTGACCCTCTGACCCTGGACAAAACTCGGCACCTTACCCATCTTCTTCATCATCTCTGAAATCCTGGGACCTCCGCCATGAACAATCACTGCATTGATTCCTATATAGTTGAGAAGAACCACATCCCGGGCAAAGGCATCCTTCAACGATGCCTCAACCTGTGCGGCGCCTCCGTACTTGATCACAAAGGTCTTCCCATAAAACTCCCTGATATAGGGAAGCGCCTCAATCAGTACCTCGGCCTTTTCAATCAGCTTCTTCACGCCTGATTCCTCTCAATAATTTTTAGAGTCTGTCTATAAATTACAGCCATTTGTCATTCCCGGACTCCCGAACGCATTCGGGAGTCGGGAATCCTGCTCAAAGAACAATTCCCCGAACGCTTTCGGGGAATGACGGAAAACGAACGCTACGGTTATTTGTCATTCCCGCAAGTGAAGCGCGTCGGGAATCCTTTCTCAAAGAACGATTCCGGACAAGCCGGAATGACAGGAAAAAACAACCGCTACGGCATGACACTGTGCCGGAATGACATTGTGCGTTGTGAATATCATAAATTATATCACACTATGAAAATGTGGTAAACTACAAACCATGAAAAACACGCTCATCTTTATCACCTTCATACTGATGGTTCTTGGAGTTCTCTTCCTGATTTCAGGGAAAAAGTATCCCCGGATACCTTCTGATTCCATTCACAGGGGATTAAAAAACGAGACAGCATTGTGCAAGGGGTGTCATGGACCCCATGGAAAGGCTCCGCTCGGGAAGAATCATCCTCCCAAGTTTGATTGTTTCAAGTGCCATAAACATCCAAGAAAATAAACCGGATTATTCACCTTCAGCACAGGGGATACAGACGATTTTCCCATCTTTCACCCTCGCTCTCGGTTCCATAACCTTCTCACCACATACGGCACAGCGGATCGAGGGATAGATCCTCGCCTCCCGGGGAGGTTCAATCCTCAGTCTGCTTATAGCAAAGAGTTCTTCGTCATCTGCATCCATTATGGCCTTTATCTTCCCGGCCTTCCTGCTATGGACTATTTTAAGTACCTCTTCTGACCTGTCACCATCTGAAAAACGTCTCCAGGCCTTAATCTCCTCATCGCTCTCAGGTGGGGAAACCCAGATGACGGATATCCTCAGTGCATCTCCTGAGGGCCTTTTTATAAGGGTATACACCTGTTTACCGTAGTCCTTAAAAAAGAGATTCCCCTTCCCAAAAGTACAGCCCGTCATTGCCTGAAGGGCATCGACGGCACAGGAGTTGTTCTCCACTACCGCAACCATCTCTTCGTCCTCAGCCCTCCCGGAGAGCTCCCTTAGCGCCAGGTCTGAAACCCGGTAACCGAGTGCAAGCCCCGGGCAGGCATGTCCATGAAACCTCACAACATCGTCAAAACCCGTCATAGAGCCTCCTTAATATCCCATTATCATCACGCCGTACCCCTCACCAGAGAGCTTCCCTGCAAGCCTCTCCACCTGGAGCCTACCGAGAGACCGCCCGACCCTTATCCTGTAAAACCTCTCCCCCCTGATCCATATCCTCATGATATATACATCGGAGTAGGAATGCTCAAGAATCGACTTGAGCCTGAATGCATTGCTTATATCCCTGAAGGAAGCCACCTGTACCGTAAATGGGCCCCTGTCGGATATGTACTTTACCGGCCTTACAAAGCTGTTGTCCCTGCCCAGGTAGTCCACATAGACCCTGGAGGTTCCCCTCCTTATTATTCCTATCTTTCTTGCCGCTGCATAAGAGAGGTCAATGTCACGCCCCCTTACAAAGGGACCCCGGTCATTTATCTTTACCACTACCGACCGGCTGTTAACAGGGTTAATTATCCTCAGTCTTGTACCAAAGGGCAGGCTCTTGTGGGCAGCAGTGAAGTCATACATATTAAATATCTCTCCGGAGGCTGTGGGGCGACCGTGAAATTTCTCGCCATACCAGGACGCCACCATTGTTTTACCGGCAGGACGGCCCTCGTACCTGACCGGCGCACAGGAGACTATCAACAGGACAACAATTAGGGTTCCTAAATACGTCTTCATAATCGATTATATTGAAGGTGCGGTTAAACGATACTGCGTCCCAAAGCAATCCGCTTCAAACTAAAGGATGTACCTGCTGAGGTCTTCATCCTCAACAATATCATGGAGCTTTTCATTCACATATTCCCTGTCGATCGTAACGGATGCTTTTTTCATCTCCGGGGCCTCAAAGGATAACTCCTCAAGGAGCTTTTCAAGCACCGTCTGGAGTCTCCTTGCACCTATATTTTCGGTCTTTTCATTAACATGGGCAGCTATAGAGGCAATCTCCTCTATCGAATCGTCGGTAAAGGCCACACCCAGTTCTTCAGTCCCCATCAGGGCTATATACTGTTTGATAAGGGCATTGTCAGGTTCCGTCAGGATACGCCTGAAATCCTCCTCACTCAGATGATCGAGCTCCACCCTTATGGGAAACCGCCCCTGGAGTTCAGGTATCAGGTCGGAGGGTTTTGCAATATGAAAGGCGCCGGCGGCAATAAACAGTATGTGGTCTGTCTTGACCGGGCCATGTTTTGTTGTGACCGTAGTTCCCTCCACAATGGGCAGGAGATCACGCTGTACCCCTTCGCGGGAGACATCGGGCCCAAGTGAAGAACCCCGGGATGCTACCTTGTCTATCTCGTCGATGAAAACGATACCGGCCTGTTCGGTCCGTTGAATAGCCTCCTTCGTTATTTTATCGATATCTACGAGTTTATCCGCCTCCTCTTTGGTAAGGAGCTGCACGGCTTCTCTCACCTTGACCTTCTTCCTCTTGGCCTTCTCGGGAAATATGTTCCCCAGCATCTCCTTGAGGTTTATCTCAAGCTCTTCAAGACCTACATTTGAGATAACCCCAAACGGCATCACCTTCTCCCTGACCTCTATATCCACATACCTCGAATCAAACTTACCCTCTCTTAACTGTTTCTTCAATTTCTCACGGGTCTCGGACTGCCGGATTCTTTCGTCTTCGGTTACCGTCTGTCCACCGAGAGAGCCCCTGGGCCTTGGCAGAAGGAGGTCGAGGATACGTTCCTCGGCAAGAATCGCGGCTTTCTCCTGTACCTTGGTAAGGTGTTCCTTCTTGACCATGTTAACGGCAATCTCGGTAAGGTCCCTGATCATCGACTCCACGTCCCTTCCTACATACCCCACCTCTGTAAACTTTGATGCCTCGATCTTCAGAAACGGGGCATGGGCAAGCCTTGCAAGCCTCCTTGCAATCTCCGTCTTGCCGACACCCGTGGGTCCGATCATGATTATGTTCTTCGGGAGCACCTCTTCCCTAAGTTCGGGTTCGAGCCTCTGTCTACGCCATCTGTTCCTCAGCGCTATTGCAACGGACCTCTTTGCACTTTCCTGGCCGATAATGTATTTATCCAGCTCTTCAACTATCCGCCTGGGGGTCAGGCCATCCATACTCTCGGGCATTATAAGTGCACTTTCCTCTGATTCCATAATATCTCTCTCACTCTCGCTTACACTATTCATCTAAAATCTCCTCTATAACAATCTGTTCATTCGTGTAAATACATATTCTTGAAGCAATTCTCAATGCCTTCTCAACGATCTCCTTCGCATTGAGATCTGTATTTTCGTAAAGCGCCCTTGCAGCGGCTTCTGCATAGGGACCTCCGGAACCGACAGCGGCAATTCCGCCTTCAGGATCAATAACGTCGCCTGTACCGGAGATGACAAGGGTTGTCTCCCTGTCGGCAACGACGAGCAGGGCCTCGAGGTGCCTTAAAATCTTGTCCGTTCTCCATTCCTTGGCAAGCTCTACGGCAGCCCTTGTCAGGTTTCCCCGGAAGGCCTGCAGCTTTCCCTCGAACTTCTCAAAGAGGGTAAAGGCATCAGCGGTAGCGCCTGCAAACCCGGCGATTATCCTGTCCTGATACATCCTTCTGACCTTCCGTGCGTTATGCTTCAGCACGGTATTGCCCATTGTTACCTGTCCGTCACCGGCGATAGCAACCCTTCCCGCCCTCCTTACACAGAGGATCGTTGTACCATAGATCTTCATCATCTCCAGCATATTCATTCATCTCCGGGACAAAATATTGGTTCTCATTTCTAAATTAGTGTCTGTCTATAAAGTCGAACAGTTGTCGTTTTTCCGTCATTCCCCGAAAGCGTTCGGGGAATCGTTCTATAAGAAGGATTCCCGACGCACTTCGTTTGCGGGAATGACAAATGACCGTATTTTATACACATATTCTAATTATACCAGAGCGATACTATTTTTCTCCCCTTTTCCTCTTTGCAAGGGGGTGGCTCCGGTCGTATATATCGATCAGTTTCCTGAGATCGAGATGGGTATAGACCTGCGTTGATGAAAGGGAACTGTGGCCGAGGAGTTCCTGTATGACCCTGAGGTCCGCCCCTTCATGCAGGAGGTGTGTCGCAAAGGTATGTCTCAGTATATGAGGACCAACCTTTCCACTTATCCCGGTTAACCTCGCATACTTGACTACAATCCTTCGTATACTCCTACCCGAAAGGGGGGTGCCCATCCTGTTCAGAAACAGATGGTCCGTATCCTTTTTTAGCAATGCCCTCTCAACCATGTAGGTCCTCAATGCATCCGCTGCGCTTCTGCCGACAGGGACAATCCTCTCCTTTTTCCTCTTCCCCTCTACCTTTACAAGCCCCTCCTTGAGGTTCATGCTGTCCATCCTGAGGGCCGCCAGTTCCCCTACCCTCAGGCCGCTTGAGTAGAGCAGCTCAAGAATGGCCCTGTCCCTCGTCTGGATAAACCCTATATCATCGGGCCTCTCGACAAGTTCAAAAATCTCATCCACCGAGAGAAACCTCGGAAGCCTCTGCTCCTTCTTAGGCGATGGAACAAGACGTGCCGGGTTGAAAGGGGTATACCCATCTCTATGGAGAAAACCGAAGAATGACCTCAGTGTTGCAAGCTGCCTGCTTACGGAGGTCTTCTCCATTCCGGCCCTGAGCCTGTGGGCAAGGAAACCCCGTATATCCGTTATCTCCACATCAAGGGGGGACTTTTTAATAAAGGAGAAGAAGTCCTTCAGGTCCTTCCTGTATGCCCTGATCGTATGGCTGGAACAGCCCTGCTCCACCTCGATATACTTCAGAAAACCGGCAATGTACTTATCCATTGCCGATCCTGTTCAGGTAGTCTTCCCAGCAGTTGAGCGCCCTCTTCACGATCTCTTCACGTCTCTTCCTCTTATCCCCCGTCCTGATGCCCGTTGAGGGAAAGAGGCCGAAGTTTATGTTGCTTGGCTGGAACCCCTCGGGGGAAGAGCCTGTTATGTACCTGAGAAGCGCGCCGTGTGCCGTCTCAACGGGAACCTCTGCAAACCCCTTCTTCCGTATGCTCCTTGATACGTTAATACCTGAAATCAGACCCATTGCAGTTGACTCTATATAGCCCTCCACGCCTGAGAGCTGTCCGGCAATGTATACGCCCTCGTCGACCTTCAGGGTAAGGTCGGTGTTTAAAAACCCCGGTCCGTTAATAAAGGTATTCCTGTGAATACTGCCGAATCTCAGGAACTCCGCCCTCTCAAGTCCCGGGATCAGAGAGAAAACCCTCTTTTGCTCCGGCCATTTCAAGCGCGTCTGAAACCCAACGATATTATATGCCGTTTCTTCCCGATTTTCAACCCTCAACTGAACCACGGCAAAGGGCTCCGAGCCCGTCCCCGGGTCCCTGATGCCAACCGGCTTCATCGGACCAAACCTCGGTGTGTCCTTTCCCCTCCGGGCCATCACCTCGATCGGCATACATCCCTCAAAAACCCTTTTATCCTCGAATTCACGGGCCGAAACACTGTCGGCATCTATCAGGGCATTGTAAAACCGTTCATATTCCTCCCTGTTCATGGGACAATTCAGGTAATCATCACCGCCCTTTCCATATCTCGATGCCCTGAATACCCTTGAATGGTCAATACTGTCGGCATCAACAATAGGAGCAATTGCGTCATAAAAGTAGAGATGATCCGCTCCAAGCATCCTCCCGAGGGTTTCAGAAAGGGCCTCAGAGGTTAGTGGCCCGGTTGCTACAATACAGGGCCTCTCCCTGATTTCATCAACCTCTTCATTTATAATCTCAATATCGGGGTGTGATGATATCCTCTCCGTAATAAACTCTCCAAAGAGCCTTCTGTCTACGGCAAGGGCTGAGCCTGCAGGGACAGCAGTTTGACGGGCAGCCTCCATTATGAGGGAGCCCCCCATTGAGAGTTCCTTTTTCAGGAGCCCCGGAGCTGAAAACTCATTGGCGGACCTCAGGGAATTTGAACAAACAAGTTCTCCCAGGAGACCCGTTTTATGAGCAGCGGTCATCTTCCGGGGTCTCATCTCATATAACCTGACATGGATTCCCCTCCTGAGAGCCTGCCATGCAGCCTCGCTTCCGGCAAGGCCTCCACCGATTATAGCGATTATCTCATCCTTTGCCATAATATGCTCAATCCCGGCAATAAATTCAGACAACAAAAAAAACCCTGCAATCAAGCAGGGTTTTTTTTGTTGTTATAGCATATGGTCAACCAACTCATGCACTTACTGGATAGACACTCACCTTAAGCCTTCTCCTGTCCTTCCTCTCAAACTTCACATGACCATCAACCAGCGAATAGAGCGTATCGTCCCCACCCCTCTTAACATTAAACCCGGGATGAAACTTTGTTCCTCTCTGCCTGACAAGTATACTTCCAGCCTTCACAAGCTGTCCGCCGTACCTCTTGACTCCGAGCCTCTTTGACTGGCTGTCACGCCCGTTTCTTGAACTGCCCACTCCCTTTTTATGAGCCATAATTAACCTCCATATACAATATCTTCAATCAGGAGTTTTGATACAAGCTGCCTGTGGCCTCTCAGGCTCTTGAAACCCTTGCGTGGTTTCTTTCTAAAGACAAGGACCTTCCTGTCCTTATAGGTATCAAGCACCTTAGCCCTGACCTTAGCCCCTTCAACAAAGGGCTTTCCTATCACGGTATTGTCATCGTCGGAAACCATCAGCACTCTGTCTATATCTATGGTCTCCCCTTTTTCAGCAGCTACCTTCTCAACCTTTATCATCTGACCGTTTTTAACCCTGTACTGTTTACCACCTGTCTCAATAACCGCTAACATTTATAACCTCCTAATGTACCTGATGTTGACTATATATTTAAATCCATTTCCGCCAAAAAAGTCAAATGCCGTCAAGTGAACCCAGAAAGTCCTTAATTACCTCCAGGTTGCTCTTGCTAATCGAGGCAAATTCAATCCCGATACGGTAAAAACTTTCACCTTCTTTTGGTGGTATGACATGGGCGACACGTCCGCTAAAAGGCACCTCTTTACCATCTGATACCCTGACGATCATCTCCGCCCTGTATTCCGGCTCAAGAGGCATCTCTGTTTCAATCAGCATGCCTGAAAGACTCATCCTTCTCACAACAAAATCCTGCGGATAATGTATCAGAGCGCTCTTTTCATTGATCTTGAATCTGCCGAGGATCCGTTTCTCGAGGGTTACAATCCTGTTGTCCTGAATAAAACCTATTATGTACTTGGTCTTCTGATCCAGTGAATCCAGAAACTGTATACCCGCCCTGTACACCGGGAGGACCTCGCCTTCGGGAAGCTTGACGGTCCTGTCCAGTGTAGACCATACAACCTTGCCCTTGAGTTCAAGCCGGTCATCTCCATGTACAATCTTCACAATATAATCAGAGTTGACACTTAAGAGCCTGTTTGTCTCAACTGCCATTCCCTCGAGGCTCATGTTCAATATCCTGACATCAAGGGAGAAGGTAAGAAATCCGCTTACCCCTTCAACCTCGAACCTCGGGTTTCTCCTCTTATCAACAGATTCGTCCATATGCATTGCCTCGCATCCCAGCCTTGTCGCGGATTGTTCAGCCTCAAGGTCATATCCCAGGCCTTGATGACAGGGGTGGTCTTCAGGCAAACACCCGTTCCCTCTCTTCAAGGCCGTTGAAAAACCCATAAACCGTGTGTTGTCTCATGCTGAATCCCGAATCATGTCCGGGGTATCTAATATCAATGCTGGGGTGGGTGGTAACAGCATCTTAATCACCCCCACCTCCGAATTAGAGGTTGTGTATAAATTACGGTCACTTGTCATTCCCGCAATCCCGAACGTATTCGGGACCCGGGAATCCTTCTCAAGTAACGATTCCGGACAAGCCGGAATGACAGGACAACAACCGCTACGGCATGACGGCAACTACATGTATTTGTCATTCCCGCAAGTGAAGCGCGTCGGGAATCCTTCTCAAGTAACGATTCCGGACAAGCCGGAATGACGGAATGACGATAACAGGCATCTTTGCAATCCGGGCAACATCCCGTCAGAGTTAAACCGGGGGGGACATAGGATATGACAGGTAGAATTTTATTTTACCACGATACCCGCATAACCAACCACATAATCATAGTCGCCGCTGACCTCACCCGACGTGGCATAACCGACAAGTTCGGCGTGAGTTGCACCAAGACCAAGGGCTGCATACAACATTATGGCAACAGGCATATATCCACACATTGTAATCCGTTTTGAAACAACGGTATTATACAGGCCCTCGGGGTCAAGGGCTACAATCCTGTCAATGGCCAGCCTGTCAAGGATCCTTGCCTCTGAGTCCGAGACATAATGGCTCATATCGGAACTGGCGATTATCATCACTTCCCTTCCGGTTTTCCTTGTTGCATCGGAGATGGCCTCACCCACCGCCCTGCACTCCTCAACTGAAGCCTGCATTATCACGATAGGGACAATCTTTACGGATTTTTCAAAAAATGCAATAAAGGGTAACTGCACCTCGATGGAATGCTCGAAGAGATGGGCCTTGGTGTCCTTTGTTATAACATCAGCCGCATTTGAATATATCCTGTGTGCAAGGACCTCGTCTACATCAAAACTCCCCGTTGGTATGATCCATCTTCCCTCGGGATAGATTGAGACAGCACTTCCAAGCCCCGTATGGTTGGGTCCGATCAGAATTAGGGTGTCCGGCAACTCTATCCTGGAATAAACCGCCCCGGCGACATGACCTGAATACATAAGCCCGGCATGGGGACAGACGGCACCAATGACCCTCTCTTTGGGTGAGTCAAGAATATACGACTGAATCTCCCTTGAAAGGAGGTCAGGGGTGCCCTTGTAGAACTGTCCGGCCACTGCGGGTTCACGTACCATCAGAACACCTCCTCTTCCACATCGTAGGCACGGTCTGTATAGTCGGTAAACCTGGTGCAACTGGAGATAAAGGCAAGGTTCACCGTGGCGGTCGGCCCGTTTCTCTGCTTTGCGATTATAATCTCGGCCATCCCCTTATTATCGGGACTCTTCCTGTTATATACCTCATCCCTGTATAGGAACACAATCACATCTGCATCCTGCTCAAGTGCCCCTGATTCCCTCAGGTCTGCAAGTGATGGTCTTTTATCCGTCCTCTGTTCAACCCCTCTGTTCAACTGACTCAGGGCGATCACCGGCAACTCAAGCTCCTTGGCCAGGGCCTTCAGGGACCTTGAGATATCGGAGATCTCCTGTTCCCTCCTTTCAAAGGCGGACTTCCCCCTCATGAGCTGCAGGTAGTCAACAATAACGAGGCTCAGGCCGTGTTCCATCTTCAGCCTTCTTGCCTTGGCTCTCATCTCGAGAACTGAAATATTTGAAGAATCATCAATATAAACCGGGGCCTCTGCCAGCTTACCGGCTGCAGATGTGAGTTTGTGCCAGTCTTCCTTCCTGATAAACCCCTTCCTCACACTGTTGGAATCGATCATCGCCTCGGAGCAGAGCATCCTCAATGCAAGCTGGCGCTTTGACATCTCAAGGCTGAAGATGGCAACAGGCTCATTCATCTCAACCCCTACATGCTGGGCAATATTAAGTGCAAAGGCGGTCTTTCCCATAGAGGGCCTCCCACCTATAATGATCAGGTCTCCATTCTGAAAACCCGTGGTAAGGTCATCGAGATCCCTGAAGCCGGAGGGCACCCCTGTTATGGATTCCTTCCTGTCATAGAGTTGCTCTATCATCTCGAAACTGTCCTTGATCAGATCCTTGAGCTTTGCAAAAGCGGATTTAACTCTCCTGTCCGATATCTCAAATATCTTCTTCTCGGCAGCATCCACAAGATCATCTGCAGGCAGATTCTCTTCATATACCATCGTTGCAATCTGGGTTACAGAAGTAACCAACCCCCTCATGAGCGCCTTCTCTCTCACAATCCTGCAATGATGTCTTATATTGGCTGAAGTCGGGACGGTATTAACGAGCGTTGTAAGGTAGGACACCCCACCTATCTCATCAAGCTGGTTTCTCATCTTGAGATGATCGGTAAGGGTAATAAGATCAATTGCCTCGTTCCTGTCAAAGAGTTCCAGCATCGCGGTGAAGATCTTACGGTGGGAGTTACGGTAAAAATCCTCGATGGTGGTTACATCGAGGGCCTTGAGCAGTGCCTCGTTATCGAGCAGGATTGCCCCGAGTATGGACTGCTCTGCCTCCAGGTTCTGGGGCGGAAGTTTATCAAGGGTCTGATCGAGGGTAGAAATAGCCATATTACCAAAAACTTCCTTTACAATGCACCTTGCCGAAGCCCCGACCTTTGATCGGGGAGCTTGACTGTAATACCTGATAGGCACTTCGTGACCGCAGTGCAGACAGCCTCAAATATATGCTGCTGACGACTTTAATTGACCCCGGTAGCGCTTGATGCGGGTATTACTCCTCTTCCTTCTCTACCCGTACCGTGAGACTGGTTTTAACTTCAGGATGGAGTTTGACTGATACCGTATACTCGCCGAGACGTTTAATCGGTTCTTCAAGCAAAATCTTCTTGCGGTCAATCTCAAAGCCCTCCACTTTAAGGGCATTCTCAATATCAATATTCGTAACCGAACCAAACAGCTTATCCTTCTCACCTGCCTTTGCCTTAATAACTATCGGTTTTGAAGAGAGTTTATCTGCAAGGATCTGGGCGGAATTTTTAATCGTGTTTGCCTTCTCCTGAATAATCCGCCTGTGATGCTCAAACTCTTTTATATTCCTTGGGTTTGCCTCAACGGCAAGGTTTTTAGGGATGAGATAGTTCCTTGCGTAACCATCTTTTACATTTACAATGTCACCCATGTTTCCAAGGTTCTCGATATCCTCCTTAATAATTACCTTCATCTGGTCATACTCCTTTCCTCTATCTTTAAAATAATAACCCGCCGGATAGGATAGTATAGCCAAGAAGGACGAATTCTTTCAACAGGCGAATTATTTCCCAAATCCGCCGTTTGAGTCGTGGGTCAACCGGGGGCGGATGGGTAATGGCTTTCCCCCTCTCAGCGGATCTCATCCGGGTCCCACGCCGGCAGCAATAATTACCGCCTTCATCTTAACGCTCTCTTTTATCTTCTATAAACTCTTCAACCATCTGTCTTGCCCGGTTATCAGAGAACTGCTGCAGCGGGTGTTTCATTGTATATGAAGAAATTGAGAGAAGCGGGCCGCCTATACCCCTGTCCAGGGCAATCTTGGAGCATCTGATGGCGTCTATGGCACATCCTGCGGAGTTGGGGGAGTCCTCGACAGAGAGCCTGAGTTCAACATTCATCGGGACCCCGCCAAAGATACTGCCTTCCATTCTGAGAAAACAGACCTTGTTGTCCTTTAACCACGGGATGTAATCGGATGGCCCGATATGAATATTCCTTTCATCAAGGGGCTTGGGCAACACCGACTGAACGGCCTCCGTTTTGGAGATCTTCTTGGATTTCAGTCTCTCAGGGGCAAGCATATTGAGAAAATCCGTGTTTCCGCCCGTATTCATCTGATAGGTCCTGTCAAGCGTGACACCCCTGTCGGCAAAGAGCTTTGCCAGTGTCCTGTGAGTTATTGTCGCACCAATCTGGGCCTTAATATCATCACCCACTACCGGGACCCCTTTTTCCATGAATTTATTCGCCCATGAAGGATCGGATGCAATGAAGACGGGCATGCAGTTAATGAAGGCAACCCCTGCCTCAAGACAGCACCCCGCATAGTACCTTGTAGCATCCTCGGAACCAACGGGCAGGTAATTAAGAACTATTTCCGCACCATTTTCTTCAAGTACACTTACCACATCCGCTTCAGGCCCGTCAGAAACCACAAAGGTCTCATCCTCCGGATAATCCTTCATATGGTCGGCCACACCATCCATCACCCGCCCCATGGCCACCTTTACGCCGGTTACGGGGATATCCTCTTTAAAGACCTTAGTACAGTTAGGCGGCGCAAAAATGGCTTCACTCAGATCACAACCGACCTTCCTTGCATCAACATCAAAGGCTGCAACAACCTCAATATCCCCAGGGGTGTAGCCGCCAACATCCCAGTGCATAAGCCCGACAGCATCTTCAGGGGCCTTGTCCCTGTAATAGTAAATCCCCTGAATAAGTGAATTTGCACAGTTGCCAACGCCAATCACTGCGATCCTGATTCTCTCCATATGGCTTCACCTCCGGTTGATCATGAGATTATTATGATGAGAAAAATAATTTATAAGGACACCTCTTTTCAGGTTTGTACTATCCGGGGAACACAGTAAACTTTATAGGAAAAGGTTCCTTTTTTTCAATCCCTTATGAAACGACAATATAAACACCCGCACCCAGCAGGATAAACGAGGATGCAAGAAGAATTCTATGGCAAACCCTTCTTAAGGTAGAGGAAGCAATATACTCCACCACTATCCCCCATATTCCATTAAAGCCATGATAGATAACGAAAACAAGGAACAGAACGTCAAAGGTTATCCAGAATGGGTTTCTCAGTCTGGCCATTACAGCATCGTACCCGATCTGACCCTCGCCACTGTAATGCATGACGTAAAAATGCACAACCAATCCAAGAAAAAGGACGACTCCGCTGATCCTCTGCAAAAACCACGCTAACACACCCATTACAGAACCTCCCTGATCAAGGGAACACTTCCGAGCAAAAAGACAACAACGCCAATAACAAGAGAAAGCAGAAAAAGGAGCTTTTGAGCCTTTGTCGGGATACCAAGATCAAGAAGGGTCAACCTGAGACCGTTGAGGGCATGAACCAGCACAAGTGATAGGAGCCCTATCTCGCTCAGAATCACAAGGGGGTTTTTCATCAGGGACAGCAGTGTTTTATAACCCACGGGATCTTTCAGGTGACTGAGCACGTAAAGGTGAAGAAATATATAGAGTGTAAGCATAATCCCTGCAATCCTGTGAATGAGCCAGGCAAACGAACCTGTATGCCACCTATATCTCATAACTACCCCTTTATAATCCTCACTCCCCTGAACGAGCCTTCCAGTTCAGCCTTGAGAACCCTGAAATTGCCTTTCCCCCTTGTCCTGATCACAACCCTCCGCTTCATTATAGCCCTTACCTTTGTCTTTGCGAGGAGGTAATGCAGTTCATATACATCCAGTGATGTCGCCTTTGACGGTACATACTCCTTTATATCCCGGTCGGAAATAATCCCCTTTAACCTTCCAGCCTTTACAACGGGAAGATGCTTGATACCCTTTTCCTTTGCAAGCCTTGCTGCATCAGGAATACCGTCATCTGGAGAAACGGTACAGACACGCTTTGTCATCCAGTCCGATACAAACATTTCAACACCCCCATTTTAAAGTGACGGCTTATCGGTTCAAACACCCAGGTACGCCGTTTTTGCGTGGTCATTACCAAGCAGGTCCCTGCCGGACCGTACTGGGTGCCCACACCACCTACTATGCCTACAAGGATTGCCATAATCGAAATGTCATGGAGAGAAAATACTACATGCGGATCGATAAAACCCATATAGTTCATGTAGAGGGCTGCTGCAATTACAAGGGATATCATCTTGTAATGATGGGTGTTTATACCCAAGCTCTCAGCGGCATCCTGGTCTTCACGTATTGAAAGGAAGTAATAGCCGAGTTTTGAGCGCATTACAAGCCTTACCGTTACTATTGTCAATACCGCAAGACCCAGGGCTATATAGTAATAGGGGAGCTTGGATATGAACGTCTGGATAATCAGTATGCCGACCATGCCGTCGGTCAAGTCCTCCCAGATAGTCGCAATATGGCGCATTACCTCGTTAAGTGCAAGGGTGGCGAGGGCAAAGTAAGCGCCCCTCAGTCTGAAACAGATCCAACCGAAAGGAAGGGCAATCAGCGAGGCTGTAATCCCACCGAGCGGGATACCCCACCAGGCAGACCATCCATTATCAACGATAAACGTCTCATCCGGACCTCCTTACAATCAGGATTTTTTAAGAACGCATTTACTATTCTAATGGATACTCCCCGATTTGGCAACAACTATTTTGATCTGAACAGCTTTTTTTTCACGGCAAGCCTCTTGAGTCCGCTCAGGTGTCCCGTAATATCGATCTCCTTCGGACAGACCTCCACACAGTTGTATATGGAGTGGCATCTCCATAAGCCGTCTCTTCCCAGAATCCTTTGCAGTCTCTCTTTCTCCGCCCTGTCACGTGTATCAAGGATAAACCGTGCCGCCTTCAGAAGCGCTGAAGGACCGAGGTACTCACTGTCATTCCAGAAGATCGGACATGAAGACGTACAGCATCCACACATGATGCATGTTATAGCCTGAAGTATCTTCCCCTGATCCTCCGGACTCTGGAGTCTCTCCCTCCCGGGAAGCGGCTCGTTGTTTATCAGGTAGGGCAGGACCTTCTCGTTCTTCTCAAAGAAGGGATCCATATCCACAACAAGGTCCTTGATCACGTCAAGGGCATGGAGAGGCTCGATCTCAACCGTATCGGGCAGGTCTTTCATCAGGCTCTGACAGGCAAGGCGGTTTTTCCCGTTTACCTTCACGGCACATGAGCCACATATACCATGGGCACAGGAACGTCTGAATGTGAGGGTGCCGTCCTGCTGCTCCTTGATCCTGATGAAACCGTCAAGAAGACTCTCCCCGGGATCCAAATCAACAGAAAAAGACTCCCAACGGGGCCCGGCATCCCTTTCAGGGTCAAAACGCCTGATTTTCAGAATATACGTTTTCATGTCAGCCTCGACTCCGGCGGTAAAAAATGGCTAAAACTCAATCATACCTCCACCGGCAAGGGGGGGGATGGATTCGGAATTAAGTTTAATACTTCCTCTCCTCAGGCTGAAACCTTGAAATTACAACCGGTTTATACCGGAACTCAATCCCCCCGTCCCTCTTGAAAGCGAGGGTATGTTTGAGCCAGTTCTTATCATCCCTGTCCGGGAAATCCTCGCGATAATGCGCACCCCTGCTCTCGGTCCGCTGAAGTGCGGACCCTGCCATCACCCCGGCAAGGGTTACCAGGTGCCTTAACTCCAATGCCCCCAGCAGGTCGGTATTAAAAACCCTTCCCCTGTCCTTGACCGCAACCCTAAGGGTCCGCTCCTGAATCTCTCTTAGCTCATCGACGAGGCCCTTGAGATCATCCTCATTTCTGAAGACGGAACACCGGTCCATCATTTTTGACTGAAGGTCCATTCTTACCTCACCCATATCCTCCACACCGGCACCTGACAACAACCGGTCAATCTCCTCCCTGACTCCGTCAACAACCGGTTGTGACATACTCCCCATATCCAGATCCTGCAGTTCACTGCCGATTGCCATGCCTGCCCTGCGTCCGAAGACAACCGTATCAAGGAGGGAGTTACAGCCAAGCCTGTTAGCGCCATGAACGGAAACGCAGGCAGACTCGCCGGCAGAGAAAAGACCTCTGATAACATGTCCGGCCTCGTCCTGCAGTACCCTGCCGTCGATATCCGTCGGAATACCTCCCATTGCATAATGTGCTGTAGGCAGTACGGGTATGGGCTCCTCAGAGGGCTCTATCCCCATGTAGATACGGCAGAAAGCAGAGATCTCCGGAAGCCTCTGCTGAATGACCTTCTTCGGAACACGGGTCAGATCAAGATTCACAAAATCCTTCCCGCCGATCCCCCTCCCCTCCCTGATCTCCGTCATAATAGCCCTGGAGACCATATCCCTCGGAGCGAGGTCCTTGATTGTCGGGGCGTACCGTTCCATAAAACGCTCACCCTCTCCATTGAGCAGTATCCCCCCCTCACCCCTTGCACCTTCCGTAATAAGGATACCGAGGCGGTAAAGCCCTGTGGGATGAAACTGAAAAAACTCCATATCCTCGAGAGGCACCCCACGGTTGAAGAGGATCCCCAGACAGTCGCCGGTGCTTGCATGGGCGTTGGATGTGGTCTTGAAAACCTTCCCATAGCCCCCTGATGCAATCAGTGTTGCCCTTGCATTGAACTGGTGAATCTCACCCGTCCTTATCTGGAGGGCTATGACCCCGTGACACCTTCCCCCTTCTATTACAATATCAAGAACGTGAAACTCGGGGAAGAAACTCACTCCCAGGAGTTCGTTCTGTTCATAGAGGGCAAAGAGTATGGCATGACCGGTCCTGTCTGCAGAGTAACATGCCCTCCTGACAGGGGCAGCGCCGAAGTCCCTGGTATGCCCGCCGAACCTGCGCTGGGCTATCTTGCCTTCAGCGGTCCTTGAAAAGGGAACGCCGAGGTGTTCAAGCTCTATAACCGTACGTATCGCATCCTCACACATAACCTCGATGGCGTCCTGGTCACCGAGGAAGTCGCCACCCTTTGTTGTATCGTAGAAATGCCATTCCGGTGAGTCGGGCTCCTCATTTCCAAGGGCTGCACCTATACCCCCCTGTGCTGCGGTCGAGTGGGAACGCGTGGGATAGAGCTTGGTCAGAACCGCAACAGAGCCCCGCGTTGATGCCTCTATCGCAGCCCTCAGGCCCGCAAGGCCCGAGCCTATAATAACCGTGTCAAAGCTGTGCTCCACCTTGCAATTATAAATGCATAAATATTATTTATGCAACTCTCTTTCAGGACTCTTCCGGCCTGAACCAACCTGAATTCTGAGGTTTTTTCTTTTAATACCCGCGCTACGGGTTGTTTTATTGCCTGATAACCAATCAAATACGGACACTTGCTATATAAAACCATCTAATTGTATATTTGATTATGCCCAAAAGGAGGGAAAGCATCAGCCTTTCCGGACTCTCTGCCCAGTCATCCGGACGGTTCAGGCTAAAGGATATCTCCTTTTTCTTTCCCTTTGTAAAGCCTCTCTGGAAACTCGGGGTACTCAGCTTTATCCTCACAATCATTATCACAGCCCTGGGGTCGTTACTTCCCCTCAGTTCCAAGATCCTTATTGATTTTGTTGTAATGAAAAAGGGGTTTGACAGACTTGAAAGACTTCTTAGCCGTCTCAACATGGAATTCCTATTCCCGTCACTGAAAAACTTCCTTGAATCACTCAACCTCGTGGTGCTTTCAATCATCGTAATCGGCGTCCTTATGGGCCTGATCGGCCTTATACAGAAGTACCTCATGCTCCGTTTCCAGCAGGAACTCACCTTCAACCTCCAGACATCCCTCTTTGAACGCCTCCTCCGTTTCCCCATCACCCTCTTCCGGAAAAAGCAGACGGGTTACCTCATGTCCCGTGTGACCGACGATGTCAATGCCCTTCAATATCTCTTTACAGAGGGTATTTCCCAGATTATCACAAAGCTGTTCTATCTAATCTTCGGTATCTCGATCCTCGTTATGCTGAACCTGAAAATGGGTCTGATCATAATCTCCATACTCCCCTTCTATGTCATCATCAACCTCTTCTTTGCCGGCAAAATCCGCAGCGTCAGTTACTCGGAAAAAGAGGCACGCGCAGAGGTCTCGGAAAACCTCCAGGAAATAATCTCAGGCGTCGAGGTTATAAAGACCCATGTGACGGAAGACCGTGAATTGAACAGGGTATCGGGAAAACTAAGAAATGCAATCAACACACGAATCGCCGGAACAGCGCTCTCACTCCTCTCAAACTATTCGGCCAGGGCCGTACAGTTGCTGACAACCGTGATGATCATGTGGTTCGGCGCCCGTGAGATTCTCAGAGGGAGAATGACAGTGGGGGACTATGTTGCCTTCACCTCTTACATAGTTTACCTCTCCGGCTCGGTCAATTCACTCTCAATGATCCATATCATGCTGCAGCCGATGTATGCCTCGATGGACAGGATCGTCGAGCTTTTCCGGATAGTCCCGGAAGTAAGCCGGGAGGAAAGGGCCGGACTCAAAAAACCGGGAAGGATTAACGGAGATATTGTCTTTGAGGACGTATCCTTCGCCTATGGAAACGAGGCACCCGTCTTAAACAGGATAAACCTCCATATAAAGCCCGGAGAAACCGTGGCCCTGACCGGACCAAGCGGTGCAGGCAAGACCACCATCGTCAACCTCCTCCTCAAGTTCTACCTCCCGTCTTCCGGAAAGATCTCGATTGACGGCCTGGATATAACAGAACTCGATCCCTTCCGGCTCAGGCAACAGACAGGCATCGTTTCACAGGATGTTTTTCTCTTCAACGATTCCATCAAAAACAACATCCGTTATGGAAACCCCGGGGCTAAAGAAAAAGAGATCGAAGAGGCGGCGAGGAACGCCCTGATCCATGAAGAGATCATGCAGCTGACAGAGGGGTATGACACGCTGGTAGGGGAAAGAGGGGTAACTCTCTCTTCCGGCCAGAGACAGAGAATATCCATTGCAAGGACATTTCTGAAAAACCCACCTGTTCTCATTTTTGATGAACCCACCTCGGCTCTCGATGAAAAAACCGAGAAGGGCCTCAAGGAAACACTTGGGAATCTCTTTAAGAACAGGACGACGATTATTATCTCACACAGGCGGCCCTTGCTCGATTTGGCGGACCGGGTTTTTATGATAGAAAAAGGAAGAGTGACGGAAAAAGGAGTTCCCCCTCTTTAGCAAAGAGGGGACAGGGGAGATTATTTTGAATGAAGTTTTACCATAAAATCCCCCTCAATCCCCCTTTTCCAAAGGGGGAGGTAATATGGGTGCTTTTTGAAAGAAGAATATGGCTTAAAAAATTGGGGGAACTCCTGTAACGGAAAAAACGGTGCTTATAATATAAAAAAGGACGGCAAAGAAACCCTATGAAAAGACAGTTCTTTAGTATCGGCAAAATCAGCATTGTGCTCAATCACGACCCGGCGCTTGATATCGTCCTCGATCCTGCTCTGTATAACTTCACATCGGAACCCGTCGACTCTCCGGACATGGTATTTGATCTAAATGTAACGTCGCCATTTCCGGACATCACGGCCTGCAAAAGAATATTCACCACCGCCCCGGGCGGTCTCTGGACCATACTCGGGTCTCCGGATAAAAACGGCTACATAATCTCCCTCCAGAACATGGAAAGGGACGAAAGGCCTTACAAGACCGTTCAGACAGACAAAAGATTCTCGCGGTTCCTGATTCATCACAGACCCAACACAAGCGGCAGGGTCGCACCACTTGAATACCCACTTGACGAACTTGCGGTCTCAGGACACCTGAACCTCAACGGAATCGGCATCATACTTCACTCCGCATGTATCTCCTTCAATGGACAGGGGTATCTCTTCTCCGGGGTCTCGGGATCAGGGAAATCAACCCTCTCGGAGATCTGGCGGAAGGACGGTGAAACGGATGTGCTGACGGATGAACGCGTGATAATACGGGAGGTCGACGGAAAACTCCGGGCATACGGCACACCATGGCATGGAACCGCTCAAATCCACAGGAATGCCGATGCACCAGCAGATAAGATCTTCTTTATTAAACACGGAAAATGCAACAGGGCAAGGCCGATCTCAACGACGGATGCAGCCAACAGGCTGATGGTCAGGTGTTTTCCAACCTTCTGGAACAGGGAGGGCATGGACTTTACGGTGGATTTCTGCATCAGGATAGCCGGTGGTATAGACTGTTATGAACTTGAATTCATACCCGATGAGTCAGTGATTGAATACGTGAAAGGTCTGGGATGACAATTACCGGACTTAACAGAACCCGGTCATTTGATTCGACCCTGCTTTTTCTCGTCTAAAAATGGAAAGGACTCCGCCCTCTTATGTGCGATCCTGCAAAGATACGGCACCTCCAGATCAACCCTCCCGTGCTCTATGTAGCTCCATCCCGGACACTGCCCGCACAGGTTCCGGAGTCCGCAGTCCTCGCAGTTTAAGTGAAAATCCCTCCTCTCTGCAAGGACTGTTGGCATCAAACTAAACCATATCTCATCCAGTGGATGCAACCTCAAGGGAAAACCCCTGTTAATCAGCATGGAACAGGGCAGTACGGTCCCGTCAGGCATTATATGCAGTGAAGACCTGCCAGCTCCACAGGTAATGAGTTTATCGCTCCTTACCGGTTCCCCCACCATCCTCTCACAGAACTCCTCGTGGGCCTCCATCCTCTCGGGAAACTCCATATCAAGCCTCACCACATCCTCCGGTGATATCCTGTATCTCACGGGATCGGAATAATCATTCTCATCGATACGCTTATGCAGGAGCGGATCAAACCTGAAATGACAGTTCAGTTCTCCGGCGATCCTTTCGAGTTCGTGCATCTCGTGCCGGTTGATCGTGAGCGCCATGGTCTTCAACTTCAACTTCACCCCCCTGTCGACAAGCCGCATCAACCCCTGCCGGTATCTCTCGTAACTGCCGCTTACACGTGTAACCTCTTCATAGGTCCCTGCGGTTGCACCGTACATGGTGATCTCAACGGTAAAAGGCGGGTATTTATGGAAGAGGTCGGCAATAGCGTCGTCGATGATCACGCCGTTTGTAAATACACTCGTAATAAACCCATGGCGTTTGGCCGAAAGATAAATATCCCTGAAGTCTTTACGGACAAGGGGATCGCCGCCGGTAATCAGGAGCCAGAGACAGCCCATCCGCTGGAGGTCGTCAAAAAGCCCCTCGATCTCATCAATGGTTAATTCGTTTTTCTCCGCCTCCCCGTCACCTGCGGGGAGGTTACAGAAGCAGTGGACACACCTGTTTGTACAACGGTAGGTCAACTCGAGGGTAGCGTTTACAGGGATCCTATTCTTTTCTCCGGAGGCCTTGTTGTGGAGTTTCAGGCTGAAATCCTGATAATCAACTTCCCTCATCACTCAGTTCAATGATCCCGGCATCAAGGATATCATTAAGGAACTCAATAACGTCACCCTCTATCTCTTCGGGTTCCCCCTCATACTCCATGACAAGCGCTTCAACAATATCCTTTACTGTTTTCTTCCCGTCTATCCTCTCCCATACATCCGCCCCTACCTGATTGAGATTAAAGATCTGTTCCACCTCATCCGATGATGCAAGCATGGGAACGAGGATATACTCGTCCTCTATCTTTCTGGAGATAATATTTTCGTTCCGTATAGGAATACCATCCATTGAGACAGTCATGTTAAATTCCATAAAAAACATCTTAAAGCCAACCTTGATGCACTCGTAAAAAGCCTGATTGTCACCCTGAACTTGTTTCAGGGTCTCATAACTTCTTGATTTATATAGATTTCCCGAACTTGATTCGGGATTCAGAATGACAGAATAGGGTATTTCTGATTTTTTACGAGACTGTCAAGGTTAATAATAGGGAAAAATGTAAAACTTGTCATCGGTTGAACTTCAGTGTCTAATTCGTCCAGAGATTATTTAACTTTGAGTAGTGACGCAACTACCAAATATGACCACACAGCTTCCACCCCAACCAAGCCTTGCTATTGGACCTGAAACTATCTTACACCCCCATAAAACTGCTTCCTCCGGAACCAGTTTCACCCTCTGACATTCCGGCTTTGACCACTTTCTTTTCTTCATATTCTTTACTCCGTTTTGAAACATCTCATCACCATATACACAAATAAATTAAGCAAAAATCATACCCTTGTCTTGTCTCTATTAAAATGCATTACTCATCACTCTAACATCTTGATATCAAAGATATTTATTATTATCCATGATTTCATGAAATCTTCATACAACACTCGAAAATGACAATTTATGTCAAAACTGTTTTTTATTATAACAATTTTCAAACGAAAATACTACAGAAGAATCCCATTCTCAATACAACCATGATATTCTTATCGGACAATTTCGGACAATTAGTGAACTACCCTGCGCAAGAGACCGCAGGGCGTCTGAAAATTGTATGTTTATTTTCGGTGTCATTCCCGCTTGTCGGGAATCCTTCGACTTGTTCGAGATCACAAAAAAGATTCCGGACAAGCCGGAATGACACCGTGCCGGAATGACGGAATAACGATAACTGTTCGACTTTATACGGTCATTTGTCATTCTCGCAAGCGAAGCATGTCGGGAATCCTTCTTAAAAAACGATTCCCCGAACGCTTTCGGGGAATGACTGACATATGGAACTGCGGCAGAGACCGCAGGGTGTTATATTTATAAAAAGCTCAAACAGGAATTGACACAAAACACCGGCACATTTTAATATGAGGACATGGACAAAAGGGACCTCAATATCAATCAAGCGGATTTCCTTGCCATAACGAAAGAGCTGTTAAAAAAGGGAAAGCGGTTCAGTTTCAAGGCAAGGGGCGGCAGCATGTCGCCCTTTATAAAGGACAGTGACACGGTTCTGATCGAACCCCTTCAGGGGAGAGCCGGGGTTGGAGACGTTGTCCTTGTCAAAACGGCAGACGGCAAGGCAATACTTCACCGGATCGCAAAAAGATTAAATAACGGGATAGTAACCCGCAGTGATGTCTCATCATCGTATGATGACTTCATCCCTGTGGAGAACATCCTTGGAAGGGTGATCCATGTTTCGGGGAGGGGATTTAACTTTCACCTCAAATACCCCTTCAGTTATCTCATCGGGAAAAGGCTGATTTATACACCGGCTCTGTCAAGAATACCCCTTGTCCGGACAGCCGGTAAGCTCCTTGCCGGAATTCTCGGTTAAACCTGTTATAATCCGGCCATGCCGGAACATTCACAGTTACACCGACCAGGGCGGTCTCAGGTGAAAAGCCTGTCTTTTCGTTTCATATCATTCCCGTCATTACCGGCCCTGAACTCAACAGGGATGGAATGATTCCCTCTTTTTCAGATAAGCGTACAGTGCCACTCCTGCAAACACCATCAACGAACTCAGCACCTGCCCCATCGTCATGAAAGACACGACAAACCCAAGCTGCTGATCCGGCTGCCTGAAAAACTCCAGGGAGAAACGTATCAAGCCATAGAGCACAAGAAACAGGGCAGTCAGTCCACCCTTTAACCTTATCCTGTTTCTCAAAAACCAGAGGATCAGAAAAAGCACAACCCCCTCAAAGAACGCCTCATACAGCTGGGAAGGGTGCCTCGGAAGACCGTCGGAACCGGGAAAGACCATTGCCCACGGGACGTTCGTAACCCGTCCGTAAAGCTCTGCATTTATAAAATTGCCTATTCTTCCGAGACCCAGACCTATGGGCGCCGTGATCGTTATCATGTCGGCAAAGAGCCAGAAATCAACCCCGCTCCTTAATGCCACCACCACTCCTGCTACGATGGCGCCGATCAGTCCCCCGTGAAAGGACATGCCGCCATGCCAGATAGCAAAGATCTCCAGCGGATTGTTAATGTACCCCTTCAGATTATAGAAAAGCACATAACCGATTCTCGCCCCAAGAATAAGGCCGAGGACAAGATAGAAATAGATATCATCGACAACCTTTCTATCGATCTTTAACCCCTTCTCTTTTATCTGATACCTGACGAGCAGGTATGAACTCATAAAACCAACCAGGTACATCAGTCCGTACCATCTGATCTGAAGGGGCCCTAACTTGATTATATATGGCTTGATATCAGGAAATCTTATCATCAAAGATCCTCTTCGCGCTCTCCCTGTTCAATTTAAACCCCACATCGATCATCGAGCAATACATCTTGTGCGCCAGGTCTTCCGAATTAACAGGGATCACGCTCTTTAAAGATAAATTAAGGATAAAGGCCTCCTCTGCGTAAAGTTCGACTATATCATCGTTTATACCAATGAACTCTTTTTTACTAAAGGATTTTCTTACCATGCCATCATAGTCCTTTCCATTTCCGGCGGACAGGAGACGTTTAAACAAAATGATATGTTTTTCTATCCTCTTCCTTCTCAGGGGGATAAGCTTGTCATAATCATAATCAATCCTGATGGGCAAAAAAATGATATCTCTTTTAAGCCCCTCGTCAACCCTGAAACTCTCGTGGAGGACCTCCGTAATATCATCCTCGGATATATCCGCATCAGCTTCAACAAGCACAACAGCCTGGTTGAGACACAGCTTATAGAACTGCAGTTCCCTCCTTATTCTGCAAGAGAGGAACTTCTTGAATACCGGAAGCTGAAAAGTGGACAACCCCTTCCCGCAATGATAGAGACACCGTTTGGAGAGTTCCTTGAGGAATCCCTCGGCGTAGCTCAACAACTCTTTTTCCCTGTTTATCGACATCCCAACAATCCCAAGTTATTAATGTGCAGAGGCGAGATGCCCCTTTTCACCAGAGTGAAGCTCCCCGCCTAACCAAGGCGTGGCTTCCGGACAATGAATAATTTTTCGTGCTTATACAAGCATGCAAATGTAAGGACAATGAACTATTCAACTTACATTCGCTCGCTAACTGCAAGCTAAGCATTTTAATTATATAGAGTCTGTGTATAAAGTCGAATAGTTGTCATTTTTCTGTCATTCCGGCTTGTCCGGAATCGTTCTTTAAGAAGGATTCCCGACTCCCGAATGCGTTCGGGATTGCGGGAATGACTAATGACTGTATTTTATACACAAACACTATTTAGCTGCTTTTCATCCCAGCTCACGAGCGGGGCATTCAGGCAGCATCCTCGTAATGTCACCGAAAAAGCAAAAAAACTTATATACAGTATACCACCTTATCTCGAACTGAAGCCATGAACGCAACGAAAGGGATTCCGGGAATCTCCTCATATAAAATAGAATCAGTGTCTAAATTGCCGTTTTTTATTTTTGTCATGTTCCGAACGCTTTCGGGATACCCGGAACTTATTGAAAAGACTGGATTCCCGCCCAACTGACCGCGGGAATGACGGCTCTATTGTTGAGTTTATACACAGACTCTAAATAGTATCATAGTGCTTACCCAAAAAGGATCTTCCTGCAATTATCCGGCAAAAAAACTTCTTACGTTGATTAAAGGCGCCTGCGGTGCAATCCGCCAAGGGGTTGTCCTCTTGACCCACGACTCAAACGGTAGATTCGGGAAAGCACCTCCCATTTACAAATTAAAGTCAAATGATTATAATGATACAAACATTATCGTGAGAAAAAAACAAAAGGGGGTGGTAGCATTTATTCTGCATAGGCATTGCAAAATCACTCATTATCGGAAGGAGGTTTTATGAAAAGTATCTTAAGGTGCCTGGTTTTTCTTGGGCTGGTTTCTGTAATGGTTTCTCCGGTTCTTGCAACAAATGGAGACAACCTGATCGCTATCGGCCCTATTTCAAGGGCAATGGGCGGTGTAGGCATAGCTGCGCCACAGGATGCGATCAGTGCCGTCTTCTCCAACCCTGCTGCTATGAGCTTCAGCCCTTACTGCCCGGGCTCTGAATTTAATTTTGCAGGAACACTCTTTATGCCCCATGTTGAGGCAAAGGTTACAGTTGGCGGGATGTCCATTAGTGATGACAGCCACGGGAAGGTATATGCCATACCCGCCATAGGGATATCGGTTCCCATAACAAACACCTTTCCCCTCTGGCGGTTCGGACTTGCTGCATATGGTGTTTCCGGCCTTGGAGTCGATTACCGCAATTCAGATATCGACAATCCCGCCTTCTTCGACTTCGGCCCGATGGGGAAATTCCCCCTTGTAGCGGCTGATTTCACCCAGCTCCAGATAATGAAATTCGCCCCCACAGTCGCATACCAGCCAAATGAGAACCTCTCACTTGGATTGGGAGTTCATATCAACTATGCAAATCTTGATATCAAAAACGGATCTTCATTCAACTATGCCCTCGGAGTCCAGCTTGGCGCCATTTACAAGTTCAATGATATGGTCACTCTTGGAGCCACATACACATCACCCCAAAAGGTAGACTACAAGAATGTAAGTGATCTTGACAGTGACGGCACGGATGACGACCTCAAGCTTGAGCAACCCCAGGAAGCAGGGCTCGGTCTCGCCCTCAATCTGATCCCCGGAAAACTGCTCGTCGAAGGTGATGTAAAGTGGCTGAACTGGCAGAACGCCGATGGTTACAGTGATTTTGACTGGGGCAACCAGTGGGTCTTTGCAATAGGCGCCCAGTTCAAACCCATCAAAAAAATTGCTCTCAGGATCGGTTATAATTATTCAAAAAATCCGTTAAAAGTGCACGACAACTTCAACGGCGCTGAAACTGTTTCAGTCCAGGGAAAGATGATGCCTCGTTATTACTACGAGACCTTCAGGATTATCGGCTTCCCTGCCATCGTCCAACACCACTTAACCATGGGTGTGGGCTATGAGTTCTCCAACAAGTTCGCACTCCATGCAGGGTACATGCACGCCTTTAAGGAATCAATAAAGGAAAACGGGACCGCCCCTGACGGGATGACGCCTGCTACACTTGAGTCAGGCCTCAGTGAGGACAGTCTTGAATTCGGACTTACCCTGAAGTTCTGAGGGTACTAATCAAGGGGGGGGAAGAGACTACTCTTCCCCCTCTTGATCATTCTTTTCAAATTCCTTAATATCCTCACCTGTCTCTTCAAGCCCCCGGCAGAATCTCTCAAGCGCCGGTATCAGGTTCAGACGATCAATCTCGGGCATAGAACTGACAAGGGCGGAGACGAGCTTCATAAATCCTATCTCCATGCTCTCTCCGTTATCCCTTTTAAAGCTTATTACATACCCTCGCTTCCTGTCATCGGAATTATACAATGAGAGCATTTTCTTTTTAAACAAGTTATTGGACTCCCTTAGTATCTTCCTGATCTCACCGGTTGCGGCAATCACCACAAAGTCATGCGTTCCTACTGTCCCTACGAAACCGCCCTTTTTGCCGGAGACGACTGTCTTGAGGATAGCCGCAGCCCACTGAATCACCTCGGCATGCAGTTGGGAGCCATACTTGAGGATAAAGGGATGAACATTTGCGATCCTCACATAGGCAATACTGTGCTTGCCAATCCTGGGATATACACTGTCCAGCTTTTTAAGAACCGCAGCCCTGTCAGGCAAACCTGTGAGGAAATCCGGCCACAGGAAGGGATTATCCTGTTTTTTCCTCAGTGTTTCAATGTACTTCTTTGCCTCTCTTAATCCCATTCTGACCTCCCCGATTATGTACTTAAAGTCTGTGTATAAAGTCCAACAGTTGTCGTTTTTCCGTCATTCCCCGAAAGCGTTCGGGGAATCGTTCTTTAAGAAGGATTCCCGACTCCCGAATGTGTTCGGGATTGCGGGAATAACAAATGACTGTAGTTTATTACTTGAAGTCTGTGCATAAACTACGCTACAGTGTTACCCCTGAAAAGATATATTAAAATATACCCATTTGTCAAACTGAGACCTTGAAAATCACAAATAATCGTGCATTATTGATCAGGATTTATGTTAGAATTACTCGTAAAACACTACCTGCGTAAACTACCCTGCGGCAGAGACCGCAGGGCGTCTGAAAATTGTATGTTTTTTTTCGGTGTCATTCCCGCAAGTGAAGCGCGTCGGGAATCCTTCTCAAAGAAACGATTCCGGACAAGCCGGAATGACGGAAAAGCCGGAATGACGGAATAACGACAACTGTTCGACTTTATACAGTCATTTGTCATTCCCGCAATCCCGAACACATTCGGGAGTCGGGAATCCTTCGACTTGTTCGGCATCACAAAAACGATTCCGGACAAGCCGGAATGACACTGTGCCGGAATGACGGACATATTGAACTGCGGTAGAGACCGCAGTGTTATTTATAAACCCATGGGAGGTTTAAATGTCCTATAAGGATATGAGGGGTTTCATCAAGATCCTGGAAGAGAGGGGCCTTCTGAAGAGAATAAAAGCAGAGGTTGATCCTCTCCTGGAGATCGCAGAGATAAATGACAGGGTAGTAAAAAAGGGTGGCCCTGCCCTGCTTTTTGAAAAGACTAAGGGAACCGCCTTCCCCTGTGTCGTTAACCTCTTTGGATCATATGAAAGGATGAAACTCGCCCTCGAAGTAAATGATCTCGATGACATAGGGAGAGAGATCATCGCGTTACTTGAGCCTGATATCCCGACCAACCTTATCCAGAAACTGAAGGTCCTTCCAAAACTCAAAAGACTGGGTGACTTCCTGCCGAAGTATGTTAAAACAGGTCCCTGCAAGGAGGTGGTAATCAAAGACAATCCCTCCCTCGACAGGATCCCGGTCCTGAAAACCTGGCCCATGGACGGTGGAAGGTTTATAACCCTCCCCATGGTCTTTACGAAGGACCCCGGAACCGGTGAAAGAAACTGCGGCATGTATCGTATGCAGGTCTATGACCCAAGAACAACGGGTATGCATTGGCATATGCACAAGGATGGAGCACGACACTACAGAAAGGCCGAGCAGATGGGAAAGAGGCTCGAGGTTGCAGTGGCCATCGGATCCGACCCGGCCGTAATGTACTCATCTACAGCACCCCTTCCCGAGGGGATGGACGAGATGTTTCTTGCAGGTTTTCTCAGAAAATCACCGGTAGAGCTTGTAGGATGTGAAACGGTCGATCTTGAGGTCCCGGCCAATTCTGAATTCGTACTTGAAGGATACTGTGAACCCCGCGAGAGGCGTACCGAGGGCCCCTTTGGAGACCATACCGGTTATTACTCCCTGAGGGATGAATTCCCCGTATTTCACATTACCTGCATCACCCATCGAAAAGATGCAATCTATCCCGCTACCATAGTGGGGAAACCGCCTATGGAGGACTGCTATATTGCAAAGGCAACAGAACGGATCTTCCTGCCCTTGCTGAAGAAACAACTCCCGGAGGTTGTCGATATGAACCTCCCGCTCGAGGGTGTCTTTCACAATATTGCCCTGCTGTCAATCGATAAAAGATACCCCGGACATGCAAGGAAGGTGATGTATGCACTCTGGGGCATGGGACAGATGAGTTTTACAAAGATGATTGTAATAGTGGACAGGTGGGTAGATGTCCAGGACACCTCGGAGGTTGTATGGAGAATAGGGAACAACGTTGATCCCGGGCATGATGTCGTTATCCTTGAAGGACCACTTGATGTCCTTGATCATGCCTCCCGGATCCCTGCCTACGGTGGTAAGATAGGTATCGATGCAACCAGAAAATGGTCGTCCGAGGGATTCACCAGGGAGTGGCCGGAGGATATCGTCATGTCGGAGGATATAAAAAGGCTTGTCGACCGGAGGTGGGACGAGTATGGACTGTGATCGTCAAAAACGCTATCCCCTGTGCAGAAAATGCAAAAGAAAACTGACCCTGCTGATCAGTTGAAGAAAAATCAGCCTCCGCTGCATGGGATGCGGCGTGAAATATCAGATCTCGGAATACATCGAGGAAATCCCTCCTGAAATGTGGGACATGATCTCTGCAAGGCCCGCCAACAGGGCCTAAAACGGCGCTATGGACTTTTTACGGGTTCATCAAGTTTTATTCTCCGCTTTTTGCCTGCCATCTCTCATAAAGACCGTGGCTTACGTCTATCTGATCGAGAATCCTGCCTGCTATGAAATCTATCATATCGTCGATCCCCGCAGGTTTATGATAAAAGCCCATTACAGGCGGCACAATCCTGACCCCCATACCTGAGAGCCTCAGCATGTTCTCAAGATGTATCTTGTTCAGCGGGGTCTCCCTTGGAGATATCACAAGAGACCGCCCCTCCTTTAAAGTAACATCTGCCGCTCTCGTGATGAGGCTGTCGGCATAACCGTTTGCTATGGCTGAAAGGGTCTTCATACTGCAGGGAACTATGAGCATCCCGTCCGTCCTGTAAGAACCGCTCGAGACAGGAGCCCAGAGATCATCCTCATCATGCAATACCAACCTGCTGTTTATTTCATCCCTCTTTAATCCGGCCCTTTTCCCGAGACGGTTCAGGATCTCATCCCTGAGGTCTCTCCCGGAGGGAATCCCTGCTTCATCCTGCAGGATAGGCCTGGCCGCATCGGAAATTACAAGATGAACATCAGCATGCTGAATGAGCGTCTCAAGGACCCTCAGGCCTATTATTGAACCGGAGGCCCCGGTAATTGCCATGACATATCTTTTCATAACCACACCTTAATCTTCAGTTTCAGATTTATGTATCTCCAGACCTGCCCTTGCACGAAGGGGCCTTTAACACCTTCAGATACTGCTTGCAATAATCCGACTGTCTTCAGGGGCAACGAGATGGAACTCTATCTTCGCAGCACCTGTCTCCGGCAATTCCTCGGAACGCCTCTTTGCACTTCTGCAGAGCCTCCTCAAAACATCAAACCTCTTTCCATAATAGAGAAAATAAAATATGTCATCAGGATTGGCAGTCCGGAAGGGTCTCAAATCATCATCGGTAAGACCGGCGGTCTTAAGAAGCGAGACAAGTTCGCCCTTACCGAAGTCCCTCCGACCAAAGGTGAGCCTCAAAAGCCACTTCCACCCACAGCTCACATGAACCCTAAGGGCTCCTCCCACGACAGACCTTGTCAGTGCACCGTAGAGGTCTCCGCCCATGTAACGATAGGCATCACGGCGGAGCCTGAAAACCTCCATATGGGCGTCCCTTGAACGGGCATCTTCACTCACTACAACCTCGTGTATCTCCGCAGAACCCGTTTCACAAAAAGGCGCCATGCCCTCACTTCTCCTGTCCACTTCTCAACACACCCAGTGTCTCGATGTGGTAGGTCTGGGGAAACATATCAACCAACCTCACGGATTCCAGATCATAGATATCCGACAGCCTGTTGAGATCACGGGCAAACGTGGCCGGATTACATGAGATATAGAAAATCCACCGGGGCATGACGGCTTGCAGTTTCTTCATCACCCCTTTGGATATCCCGGTGCGGGGAGGGTCTACCACCACAACATCAACATGCCCCCTGATATTAAGGGATTCAACCTTCCTGTTGTGAAACTTTATATTCTCCAGACCGTTGATCCTGATATTCTCCATAGCGTCACCATATGAAACAGGGTTTTCCTCAACTGCAACCACCTCCGCTGAGTACTTTGAGAGGGGAATGGAGAAGTTTCCAGCCCCGGCATAGAGGTCCAGAACCCTCCTCGGGGCTAAGGCGGAAACAAGGGATGCAACAACTGACACAAGCTTTCTGTTCACACTCCAGTTACTCTGGAAAAAAGATCCGGGGGTTACCATATAGTGGTATCCACATAGGTCAAGGCACATCCTCCCCACATCCCCGTTGTTTCCCTCTCCGGTGGCCGGCACAACTGATACACCAGCTCTTCCGAGGTCCGCTTTGGCGTTGTCAAGGGCAACTTCCTTTCCATATAACCTCGCTGCAAGCACATCCCCACACTGCAGCAACAACTCCTTGACGCCAACAGGCAGGCAGGAGTTCTTCAGCCTGCTTAAGACCACGTTCAACTCGGGGGAAAGAAGCATGCAGGTCTTCAACTGTACGACATCATGTGACAGGGGCCGGTAAAACCCAACAGCCCCTTCTTTTGAAACCTTGAACTGCACACGTTTTCTGTAATGCCATGGCTCGGAGACAATGGAGGAATCAAGATTGACCTCTATCTTCCCTATCCTCTTAAGCACATCCCTCAGTACTGCCTCTTTCACCCTGACCTGGCCGGAATAGGATATGTGCTGGTAGTGGCATCCCCCGCAGATGCCATATACACCACAGGCGGGGCTCACCCTGTCGGCTGAAGGCTCCAGCACCTCTCTGACCTCAGCAACCGAGTAATCCCTCTTCTTCTCTGTAATTTCCGCCTCGACCACTTCTCCGGGGAGGGCGCCCTTTAGAAACACCACTCCCTCTCTGCGTGACAGGACATAGCCTCCATAAAGTGGAACAGATGCTTCAAATCTCATATTATTTCTGTAAAAGTTTCCTGATCGTATCTTTAAGTTCGGTTGTGTCGGATGACTTCACCACATATGCCTCTGATGCCCATACCGCAAAATCATCCCGGTAATCGTATGCCGTAGACATTACGATGGGGAGACGGGGTTTTATCTCCTTCATCTTTCTCAGGACCTGGATACCGTCCATATCAGGCATAAGGATATCAAGGGTCACGAGATCGGGGTTCTCCCGCTGAAAGAGTTCTATAGCCTGCTTGCCGGAACTTGCTACGACGACATCATACCCCTCATCCTCAAGCTCCTCCTTGTACAGCATCCTGATCGAAGGATCATCATCAACAACGAGTATCTTCATAATTCCTCACCCCCGGTTTCTTTTATTTTACAAGGCAGATATATCTTAAAGGTTGTTCCTTTTCCCTTTTCGCTTGATACCTCGATTCTTCCCTTGTGTTCCTCTACTATCCGGTGTGTTATAGCAAGTCCGAGACCGGTACCATCGATCTTGGTGGTAAAGAAGGGGTCAAATATAAAGGGAAGGTCCTTCTCCTCTATTCCCGGCCCGGTGTCACTAACCTCAATTATACCATAGCCATCAGACCTGTAAGTCGTGATCTTAAGGAGGTTCTCATGTTTCAGCACCTGTATTGCATTTCCTATTATGTTGATAAGCGCCTCCTTCATCCTGTTCGGATCGATATAAAGATAAAGAGGGTCCTGATAATCGGTTTCCAGCACAATACCCTTCTTCCTGATTTCATGCAAATAAAGGGATATTATCTCTTTCAGGATGTCCACCACTTGCACATTCTCCTTCTTGATCCTTACATCCCTGACAAAACTCAGAATATCCCTAAGAATTCCCTCGAGCCGCCCCACCTCCCTTGTTATAACCGTTGCATAATCCTTCAATTGACCTTCGAGCTTTCCCTCGAGCCTCCTGGAAAAGCCACCGATGGATACGAGGGGGTTCCTGATCTCATGAGCGACCTTGGCTGCAACCTCTCCCAGCGTTGCCATCCTTTCCGCCTGGGAGAGCCTCTCCCTGAGCCTTTGTAATTCCGTTATGTCCCTGACGATATGGACGGTTCCTATAAACTCCCCCCTTCCATCAAAAAGAGGAGATGTCGACGTCAGCATTGTGCCTCCCCTGTAAGGGTCTTCAAATTCCTCTATATAGGCCTTCCTCGTCGTCACCGTCTTGTGGTGGGGGCACCTTTCATAAGGCCTGTCCATACCATGAAAGATCTCGTAACACTTACGGCCGATTATTTCTTCCTTGGGCCTGCCCACCTTTTCCACTACCGCCTTGTTGATATTTCTGATCGTGTAATCTTCGGTAGTAATGTAAAGCAGGTCTGATATGGACTCAAAGATATTCTCCAGTTCCATCTCAGCAAGTTTGACCTGTTCGAACAACCTTGCACTCTCTATTGCAGAGGCAACCTGGTCGGAAAAACCGGCAAGGAACCTCATATCCTCCTCTGTTATAGGTTTGCGGTTAAAGTAGTTGTCAACCCAGAGCACACCTATCACCCTATTCCTTGCAATTAAGGGGACAATAGCGTAGGCCTCGGAACCAAGCTGCTGTATAATCTCGGGATCGGCCAGGGGATCATTTCTTGCGTCCTTGATGTTAACGCTCTGCTTCTCGTTAATTGCAAAGGAAAGCCCTCTCTCTCCCTTGACGGGCACCTCGAGTCCGGTGCTCAACCTGTCGAGGAAAGAATCCTTCCTTAACGGACCCTCATCTATCTCTCTCAAGATCTCGGGAAGCGTTTTTTTCTCCAGCGAGAGCTGTTCCCATATCTGCCATGCCTCATCCGAGGTTGACGGACCCACCCCCATAACTCCATGCAACGTGCCCTTTTCTTCATTGATTAAAAAGAGTATGGCCCTGTTGAAGCCGAGTCCGTCACTCATCGTGACCGCTGTAAGGACCATCCTTAAAAGCCTCTCGACTTCAAGCGTCCCTCTCATTGCAGAACTGATAAAAAACAGCCTTGAGAGTTCCTGGTTCCTCCTGATCAGCTCTTTCTCGACCTTCTTCTTCTCCGAGATGTCTCTTGAGATACCACTTATGCCTATCACCTCTCCCGTTGCATCCTTAATAGGTGAAAGGGTCAGGCTCACCTCAATCATGGAACCATCCTTCCGTTTTCTCATCATCTCCATATCCTTTATGGTTTCCCCCTCCATGATCCTCTCAATGTACTGCATCTCCGTATCGAGCATAAAATCAGGTATAAACGGCAGAAACGCCCCCATGGCCTCCTCTTCGGTAAAGCCGTAGATCCTCTCGGCTCCCCTGTTCCAGGACGTCACAATTCCCTTAAGGTCGGTGGTAACGATTGCATCGGCAGAGTTGTCAATAAGACTCTCCAGATACTCCTTTGTCTGGGCAACTTCACGGTAAAGCGTAATAATCTCCTCCTGATACAGGACCCTGTCTGTAATGTCCTGTACAAGAACAACGGCCTCGGAAACCTTGCCGTCCTCATCGTATACCGGGTAGGAACCCAGCTCGGCATAATTTGCACCCTTTGATTGCGTAATGAGGTTGATATCCCCGGTCTCGAAGGTGAGCTTGGCCACACAGTGCGGACATATACCCCCCTTGTCATGAAAGACCCTTACGGCATCCTTGCCTACTATCTCCTCTGCCTTGAGGTTCAGGAACTCTTCAATAAACCTGTTAACGGAGAGAATCCGGTAGCTTCTGTCAAGGGTCACAATCCCGCTCTGGACGCTGTCAAAGAGGATATCAAGCCGCTTTTTGGCCTCAAGGGCCTCCTTCTCCTTCTTGACATGCAACTCGAACAGCCTTACCTTCTCGATAGCGAGGGAAACTATATAGCCGAAACCCTCCGTAGTCTTCAGATCATCATAGCCAAAGGAAACAACCTCTCCGTCCTTATCCATCTTGTCATAGAGGCCAAGGGTTCCTACCACCTCATCAGCGATCTTGAGGGGGATGCAAATCACGGATTTGACTTTAAGCTTGGGCACCCTCACGTCCTCCGGCATCTCGGCGACATCCTCCACGATTAATGCCCTTCCCGTCTCGGCCACCTTTCCGGCTAACCCCTCCCCAACCTGCAGTTCCATATCTTCTACAATCCCGGCAGGAATCCCATAATGTGCCCTGATCTCCAGTACATCGCCCTCCTTCATCCTGATTATACATCCCTTTGCCGAAAGGAGACGGCTGACATCGTAAGAGACCTTCTTCAGTAACTCATCCAGGTCAAGGACAACCGTCAGGGCATTTGAGAGTTCATAGAGGACCGTGATTTTGTTGAGCTGGCTTATTGCAGATGTATATAGTTCCGAGTTCTTTATTATTGTGCTGATGGAGTGGGCAAGTATTCTGATAACATTGATTTCACTCCCGGTAAAACTCCTCTTCTTGGCAATACCGACAACCAGGACTCCCTTGCATACCCCATCCCTTATTACAGGAATAGCGAAGAGAGCCCCGATTTTATCTTTTATACACGGGGCATCCGCTTTACATGGCGCTATCATTTCGGAACCATCGGGTTTTGTTTTCATCTCACTACACATACCGTTGCCGCTGAATTCAAACGTATCCTCAAAAACATCATCATTGGATGCCTGCAGATGGAATTTCATGGTCTCGTTATCGAGTAGATATATGGCAACGTAGTCAAACTCCATCCTCTTTGCTACTGTTTCAGCAATCATTCTTAATGAATCCTGCAGACCGAGCGTGGCGCTTGCTATCCTGGTAACCTCAAGGAGCAGTTCCGTCTCAGAGAGTCTTTTCTTGAGGGTCTCCTCAGAGTCCCTCAGTTTATTGACCACTGCACCGAAGCGCCTCGCTATAACCCCGAACTCGTCAGTCCCCATTCTTTCAGCCCCGTCATGTATGTCCTCCACATTCATGCCCCCGGTAAGCTCCAGCAGTTCCCTGAAGGGCTTCCCGATTGACCTCGTGATAAGAAGGATCAAAAACACGAAGGAAAAGACCGTAAAAAATATTACCAGGGCAACATACTCCGACAGGGACTTCTTCAGCTCTCCCGACTCCTTTACAGCCTTCCTTATTTCATCTATGGAGGATACCTCCATCTCCTCGATAGTAGTGAGGAGCTTTAATTCCACGTCATCGAACTGCCTTATAAGATGCATCACGGCGACATTGCCCAAGGGGTTCCTGTAGGAGAAAATCTCGGAAGCAATGCTATCCAGTGTTTCAAATAGCTTCCCCACCTTCGAGAGGCGTTCCTTGTCCTTTACAACATCATTTACGTCCCCGAAGTTCTTTAGAATCGTATCGCGTTCGCTGTTGTATTGGAAGAGATACTTCTTTTTGCCGAAATAGGCCCAGTCCTTGGCATTTGCAGAATACCTGATAATAGACGTCTTCAGTTCTTCATAGAGATCGTGCTCGACTGCAACCCTGTTCATAAGTTCAAGATTGCCGGTCATTTTATCGAAGACATAGACGCTGCCAAGACCAAAGAGGGCCGTTATCAGAAGAAAGGCAAGCAGAAACACCAGGAGCTTCAACCTGATACTCATCGAACCTCCCCCTTAATCGCCCTTCTATAGAGGTCAATATATTCCGAGAGAGAATGCTTCCAGGAGAAATCCCTTTTCATTCCCCTCTTCATTATAGAGCGCCATCTCTTCCTCATAACATACACCGTTACCGCCCTCTTCAGTGATTCAAGCAGTGAAGATGCACTGCAATCGTCGAAGAGAAATCCTGTACCGGTATCATCAAACACATCGTAGTCCTCCACCGTATCTGATATCCCACCCGTATTTCTTGCAACAGGAATAGCTCCGTACCTCAGTGCGATCATCTGCACAAGCCCGCAGGGTTCGTACCTTGAAGGCATCAGCACGATGTCTGAGCCGGCATAAAGTGCATGCGCAAAGGGCTCGCTAAAGTTGTTCTTTATATAAATCCTCCCCGGATAGTCCGATGAGAATTTTTTGAGCCCTTTCTCCAGTTCCGCCTCTCCGGTGCCGAGAACTATCAGCGATAATCCCCTGTCCATCATCCATGGAAGAATCTTTAATATAAGATCAACGCCTTTCTGTGAGGCTATTCTTCCTATGAATGAAAAGACCGGGTAGCCACCTCGCACCTCGACTTTACACTCCCTTATAAGCCGGAACCTGCAATATGCCCTGCCTTTGAGGTCATCCACGGAATAATTTCTCAGGATAAACCGGTCATGCTCTGGAGACCACGTGGAAGAATCTATGCCGTTGAGAATCCCGAAAACCGCCCCCTTCCTCTTCTTCAGGACACCATCAAGCCCGAAACCGTATTCAGCCGTTGTTATCTCATCGGCGTACTTCCGGCTGACAGTGGTGATGAAATCCGCAAAGAGTATCCCTGCCTTCAGAAAGTTAACATTACCATAGTATTCAATCCCCTCTGGATTAAAGAGCGACTTGTCTATACCGAGCGTGATTATTGTCTCGGCAGGAAACACGCCCTGATAGCCGAGGTTGTGAATGGTCAGGACCGTAGCTATACCCCTATAAAAAGCATCATCCAGGCCTCTGTCCCTCAGGTAGAGAGGGATCAGGGCGGTCTGCCAGTCGTTAAGGTGGATCAGGTCGGGCCTGAAATTGAGGGCCTTCAGAAAGTATATTACGGCACGACAGAAAAACGAATACCTGAGGTGGTTGTCGTGGTAGTCACCACTGTCGTCACCATAGATCCCGTCCCTGTCAAAAAGGTATCCGGCATCAACAAAGTAGGTCTTCCTGTGCCTCAACAGTGCCCCTTCGAAGACCTTCCCCTTAATCGTCTCGGCATACCTGAGCCCTGTGTCCTCAATCCCGGTCTTATTGATAACCTTACTGTAGAAAGGGAGAAACAGCCACGCATCTATACCGGCGGCATTAAGCTCACGCAATAAGGTTCCCACGACATCAGCAAGACCTCCGGTCTTGCAGTAGGGAACGGCTTCGCTTGAAACTATCAGCACCTTCATAAACGATCCATTTCAGACACGGCTTAAGCGATTGCAAGCATGTCGGGCATAACCGCATCGGGCATTTGTTTCCCTGCTGTAAATAAAGGAACTACCCAATTCACGTCAAAACGCCTAAAACCGGAATCAATCCAGTCCGTTCTAAATTTCGACCTCTCTCATATAACGGGCTGCTTCCTCCGGAGGGGTCGGATTGATATAGAAGCCGGAGCCCCATTCAAAACCTGCGATCTTCGTAAGTTTCGGCATCACCTCTATATGCCAGTGGTAATACTCGTTGTCCTCGCCGGTAAAGGGTGAGGTATGAATCATAAAATTGTACGGGGGAATATCAAGCAGACTGTCCAGTTGTTTAAGCACCCCCTGAAGGATTTCGGCGAGAGATTTATAACTGTCGTTAAGGGGCTGGAAGAAGGACTCATGTCTCCTCGGGAGTATCCATGTCTCAAAAGGAGCCCTGGGAGCATAAGGGGCAATCGCAAGGTAATCCTCATTTTCAAGCACCAGCCTCTTTTTGTCCTCAAGTTCCTGCATAATAACATCACAGAAAATACATCTCTCCTTCATATCAAAATAAGACCTTGATGAATTCAGTTCTTCCCTGACTGTCTTTGGAACGATCGGTAACGCTATCAACTGGCTGTGCGTATGCTCCAGGGAAGCCCCGGCAGCCTCACCTTCGTTTTTGAAAACAAGGACATACTTAATCCTCCGGTCGTTTTTAAGATCGTTTATTCTCCTGTAGTATGCCCACAGTACATCCTCAACCCTCTCCGGAGCCATCCTGGAAAGAGAAGAGAGATGATCAGGCGTCTCAATAATAACCTCATGGGCGCCAATACCTTGCATCTTGTCAAAGATACCCTCACCTGATTTGTTTAATTCACCTTCTGTCTGAAGTGCGGGAAACTTGTTGGGAACGACCCTCAGAGTCCAGCCGGGTGCATTAGGTTCACTATTGTCAGGCCTGAATGCTATTATCTCCTCAGGCGTTGTATACTCATTCCCCGGACAGAAGGGACAGAACCCCCTCACCCTCCTCTTATGTAACGGGGAGGCAAAATCAGACGGCCTCTTACCACGCTCAATAGAGATAATAACCCATCTTCCCAGAATTGGATCCTTCCTCAGTTCAGGCATCAAAACCTCCTGGATAATATTTCTTGTGGTTCAGCATGAACTCCTCCTCACATTTAAGGAGAGCGTCACCGGTAAATATCCTGTCGAACCCTCTTAGTGTCATTAAGTGCTTGGGACTTCGGGATTTATCCCATGTATTTTATCAGATTCAGCACAAAAGAAAATATTTTTTCATTACCCACCCTGTCTCTACGTTTAATTCTTACCTGAATTGAGCAATTACATACCCGGATCCAGCGATTAAGGAGCCTCAATTACGGGAAGGGAGCGATATGATCGACTCTGAAGAGACTTTTCACGAAACCATCAACATTAAACACAATGTCATTCGCCGAAAGCGTTCGGGGAATCGTTAAAGCGCAGAGCGGTCGTTTTTCTGTCATTCCGGCTTGTCCGGAATCGTTTCTTTGAGAAGGATTTACCCCATCTTATCAACACGTTGTCTGATGTTATGCCTGATTCCCGGAAAATTCTCTCCTGTGCTTCTGGTAAAACCCCATCCGAATAGGTTAAAATAGTAACTGTTATGAAGGTGAGCTTCAGATATGCCAAAGACTCACATATAAAATGTGATGCCTTGGTTCTGCCTGTCTTTGAAGATGAAAAGACCACCATCCACCCGGTTGAGGATTCAATTGATAAAGAGATAAAGAGGGTCATAACAGCCGGGGAGTTCAAGGGAAGCCTCCTTGAGGTATGCCTAATCCACAGTTTCGGGAAAATAACCCCGGACAGGGTATTTTTAATCGGCCTGGGGAAGAAATCCGATTTCAACGACGAACATCTGAGAAAATGCGGCGGAGAGATAGCAGGGGTATCCTCGAAAAAGTCCCTGAAAACCGTTGCCCTCTCAACCCCACATCTGAAGACACTAACTATCCCCATTTCCATTCTGGTAGAAGGCATAATCCTTGGTTCTTACAGGTTTGATCGATACCGGCAAAAAAAGGATTCAAAGGGCCTGAGTGAAATAATCCTTACAGGCAAAAAAGACAGAGAAACCGCCACGGATATCAGATACCGTGAAACAACAGCAAAGGGCGTGTTTTTTACGAGAGATCTGGTTAATACCCCGTCCAACGACCTGTCGCCTTCTGATCTCGCATCCGCCGCAAAGGGGATTAAAGGGCACGGCATCAGCGTCAAGGTACTGGGAGATAAGGATATCAGAAAAAAGGGCATGTATGCATTCCATGCCGTCTCGCAGGGGTCCAACCAGAAGCCTGCCTTCATAGTGATGGAATACAGGGGAGGGAAAAAGGGACCGATTGTTCTTGTCGGCAAATCCGTCACCTTCGACAGCGGCGGGATCTCCCTCAAGCCCTCCGAGGGGATGGAAAAGATGAAATATGACATGGCCGGAGGTGCTGCCGTACTTGGCGTTTTCAAAGTACTCCCGGAGCTGAACCTGCCAATTCATGTGGTAGGCATACTGCCGGCCACGGAAAACCTGCCGGGAGGCTCTGCAACAAAACCCGGCGATATAGTAAAAACGATATCCGGAAAGACTATTGAGATCATAAATACAGACGCCGAAGGGAGGTTGACCCTTGCTGACGGCATCGAATTTGCTAAAAAATATAAACCCGGTGCAATAGTAGATATAGCGACACTCACCGGCGCCTGTTCCGTTGCCCTCGGGAATGAGGCAATTGCTTTGATGGGCAACAAAGAAGAGCTGATGGATACCATGCAACGGGCATCCGGCATCTCAGGTGAGCGCATCTGGAAGATGCCCCTCTATGAGGAGTACAGGGATTACCTGAAGAGCGATGTTGCCGATATAAAGAACACCGGGGGAAGGTCCGGCTCTCTTGTAACGGCCGGCTATTTTCTTAAGGAATTTGCCGGTGATACCCCATGGCTGCATCTTGACATCGCCTCCACTGCGTGGACCGACAACGACAGGCAGTATATGCCGAAAGGGGCCACCGGTATCGGTGTAAGATTACTAATAAACTTCCTGAAGGAGTACTCACAATGAGACTGCTGAAATTCACTGTTTTTCTTGCTGTTCTGACAATACCCGCCACGGCGTATGCATGGGGTCCACTTACCCATGTGTATCTCGGAAGTGAAATACTGACAGTTGCCTCACTCCTTCCGGCAGGGCTTTACAGACTGCTGAAGCGTTTCAGTGAAGACTTCCTTTACGGCAATCTTATGGCCGATTCAATCATAGGAAAACAGTTTCTTCCCCGTGATATGAACACACACACATGGGATGTCGCATTTGACCTGATGGAGGCGGCTGAAACACCACAGCAGCAGGCCTTTGTATATGGATACTTGAGTCATCTTGCGGCAGATACCGTCGCTCATGGAAGGCTTAAGGGAAGAAGGAGATACACGGGACACACAATTACAGAGTTGAAGTCGGACAGTCTGGTTGGGAGAAAATACTGGTTCATGGCCCTGGCAATTAACCGTCATGTCAAGAAAAGGAACGATCTGTTTCTTGAATCAACTCTCCACAGTCCCTTTCTCTCCGTCAAAAACAACTCGAGGATCTACAAGGGCATGGTATATCTTGCCTGTCTCACTCCCAAACGAATGAATGATTTCATGGACAGGAACCTGCTTCCACCCAACATCCCCACTTCCAAAAGGATAAAAAAACTGCATAAAGAGTCTATCGAGAGGATTATGAACGTCCTCACAAGAGGTGAATGCTCCGATGTCTTTGGCTATGATCCTTTTGCAAACTGCTCGAACAGCAAGTTCAGCCACCTTATAAGGGAAATTAATGAAGGACGTTCTCGGAAGAGATGAATTAATAACCGTAGATGAGGCGTTGCAGAGGCTCCTCTCTTTACCACTGAAAACCACTGAAACTGAAAGCATCGGCATAGGGGAACTCGCTTACAAACGTATCCTCTCACGGGATATAACCTCTCACGAAGACCTCCCGGGATTTGACCGTTCAACGATGGACGGATATGCCGTAAACTCCGCAGATACCTTCGGCGCCACTGAGAGCGCCCCCGCATATCTGGAACTGACAGGCGAGGTTACCATGGGTTACAGACCCGGTTTTTCCTTGAATCGCGGCTCTGCCGCACAGATCCCGACAGGCGGAATGTTGCCGGAGGGTGCGGATTCCGTTGTCATGTATGAACATACAAACAGGGTCGGTGACGACACTGTTGAGATACTCAAGTCTGTAGCTCCCGGTGAGAACATTATCCGCCGTGATGAGGACGTAAAAAAGGAGGAGGTTATACTCCGCCGGGGCCACAGACTCAGGCCCCAGGATATCGGTGCCCTTGCAGGGCTCGGGGTCTCAAAGATACATGTCTTCAAAGAACCGGTGGTCTCGTTGATCTCCACGGGAAACGAGATAGTCCCTCCCGAGGTTACCCCATCCCCCGGTCAGGTAAGGGATATCAACTCCTTCAACCTCTTTGGTCTCATTCGGGAAAACGGTGGAATCCCTGTAAAGAAAGGCATCATAAGTGACGAAATCGAGAAACTCAGGGCTGTAGTATCGGAGTCCCTGAGAGAATCCGATATGGTAATAATAACGGGTGGCAGTTCTGTTGGAACGAGGGATTATGCAGCAAAAATAATCGCTGAATTCGGCAGTCCCGGTATCCTGTTTCACGGTGTTGCCATCAAACCGGGCAAGCCGATCATTGGGGCGCTGGTTAAGGGTATACCTGTATTTGGTCTGCCGGGACATCCTGCAGCCGTAACTGTATCATTCAAGATATTTGTCAAGCCGGTGCTTTCACGCCTGTCTGGAGAAGCTCCCCGCGCCGAGCTTGCGGACATCAAAAAGGTTAAAGCGGTATTCAGCAGAAACCTCTCTTCTTCAATAGGACGTGAAGAACATATCAGGGTATATCTCGAACACGTAAACGGCACCCTCAGGGCTGTCCCGATCCTGGGCAAATCGGGCCTGATAAAGACCCTCGTCAAGTCGGACGGTTTGGTAAAGATACCCTTTGAAAAAAACGGGCTCTACGAAGGTGAAGAGGTGGAGGTTCTGGTATTTTCATGAAAGACACAGACGAAAAAGGATCTGATAAAAAGGATAAAAAGAAAGAATCCCTTACCGGGGAATGTGAGTGGTGTAACTCAACGGGGGAGATAGAGAAGACAAGACGGCTCTACTGGTCAACCGTCGCTCTTATCTTTTTCTTTATTGCCCTTTTATATTTCATGGCATATCTGTATTTCAGGTAACCGTTCTTACCCGGTCCATGGAAAAAGATAAACACCCCTGTTTCACTCGATAATCTCAAAATAAGCAATGGTGCCGGGGTGCTCATCCAAATCCTTGGGAGCAATCAAGGTCCGACAATGACAGAGGGATTTGCAGCCTTAATAACGATGAACAACCGCCTCCACGATCTTGCTACAGCCATGCTTACAGCAAGTGGTTTTATCATGTGGATGATGATAAAGAGATATAAGGCCTCAAACAATCCCGGTTCCCGGTCTAATCTGCTCCGGCTGCATAAGGTATTCTCAAGAATTTTCATCGCATCATTGTTGTGGATGCTTGCCGGGGGAATTCCCCGCATACTCACATTCAGGAGTTTTGAGTGGTCCAATGCAGTAATGAATCAACACATCCCCGGCCTGATAGTAAGGCATCTTACGGCCTTCTTAATGATCGCCCTCGGAACGTATTTCTGGATAAGGATCAGCAAAAAGATAAAGGAAATTGAACACTCATCCTGACATATCAAGGGCTGTCGAAAAACTCAAAACCGTCACCCTCAAACACTACTCAAATACAAGTTCCGATGACATTGCTCCTATTTGATTGCTGCAGATATCAACGCATGGTGATGTTTTTTTAACATGCTTTCTGAGGGCTTCCAGTCGCTCTTTCGGGGCATCGCTCTTTAGATAAATCGTACACTTGATTGACTGAAGCCCGGGTCTGACCTCCTCTGATAATCCAAAAAATCCCCTGATGTCCAGCTTGCCCTCTATGGCAAGCCTCATATTTTCAATCTCTATCCCCATGAGTGCGGCATTGGCGGCAAGACCGATAACCAGGCATGACCCAAGCGCCGATAATGTTATTTGAACAGGGGTTGGCGCTGCATTGCCGCCCCCTAATGCAGTTGGTTCGTCAGATCTGACGACAAACTCCCCGGATTGTCCAACAATTGATTCACTCATCGTGCCACCCAGCCATTTTGTTTCAACCATGACGGTTTTCCCTCCGGCCCCGGGGTCATCCTTAACAGCGTTGATAGCTCCCTGCCATAAATCCAGATCAATACCGTTTACAATCGCCATAAAATGTAACTCTCCTTTCTCTGCAAAAAGCAGAATCGGTGTTATTAACTCTTAACGGGCATCACTACACCGGACATGGTGAGTGAAGACCGTATATCCCTGCACTGACAACCATAAAACAGGATCTGAAGGGTTTTGAATCTCATGCAAAATTCCCCCGGAGACGGGCCGTAGGCCTGTCGAGAATGACTGAAGATCCTGTCATGCTGTTCCTTAACAGTAGTTACCGCTGAACCGTGGTTTACGGTAACTGTGTCAGACCATGCCTCATTTTCCACAAACAATACTTCTCAAACCCCACCTTCATCCATTTATACTTAACACCTGCTTTCAGTTCTGCTTCCTGCCTCGGGGGAAGCAAAGGCCTTGCCTTCATGAATGCAGCGGTTTTACCCATATCCATAAGGCAGAGGACATCAACCGGTTCCGTACGGGGCTGGCTCTTTCCAAGTATTTCCGCAGCTATCGTACTTGCCGCATCCTTTGCCATCCTGACGGTCATATACCCTGTTTTAGGAAGACCGGTCGGCACCGGGGTCTTTTCAGGAGGGGCCATTGCCACTGCAACGCCAACGGAAAATATGTTCCTGTGTTCTTTGTGCCTGTAGTTGTCATCAACGGGAATAAAGCCCTTTGGATTACCGAGGTGGAAGACCGCCTTTACGCCGGCCATCGGCGGTGCAAACATGGAAAGACTGTAGGGGAGTTTAGATCCATCCTTCAGCCTTACCTCCCTGGGGGTGAACTCTTCAACAGACATGTTTGTGATAACCTTTATCTCCCTTTCGGCAAATTCATCCTCCATGATCCTCTTTGCCTTTCCGAGTCCCCCAATCCCGAAGTGACCGACATAGGGCTCGGAAGTAACAAGTGTTATCGGGACCTTGTTGCGGATCTTTCTCTTCCTGAGTTCAGCGTCCACTTCAAAGGCAAACTCATAGGGGGGACCAAAGCAGCTCACACCCTGTACGGAGCCAACAACCACCGGCCCTGGATTTTCGAGAAATGCCTCCCACGACTCATTGCATTTGATGGCCTGGTCAAGGGTAAAAATACACTCAGTATAACCCTCTTCCGGACCAAGGCCGGGCACTGCAGAAAAGACAAGGGCAGGGCCTGTGGCTATAACAAGATAATCATATTCTATTTCCCTCGTTTTCGTAATGACCTTCGAGGCATCTGCATCTACGCCCGTGGCTTCATCATGTATGAATTTAATACCTTTGGGCTTAAGGATTTTATCAAGTTGCAGTGTTATGTCTTTGGGTCTTCGCCACCCCATGGAAAGCCATGGAAGTGACGGGACAAAGACAAACTTATCAAGATCGGAAACAACCGTTACTTCCGCCTTCTTCCCCAGGTGTCTCCTCAATTCATAGGCCGACGTCAGCCCTCCGAAAGAACCACCCAGCACTACTATCCTCACAGGCATGAAATCCTCCCTTTGTTATCAGACCTGAACTGAACGATTCTTTCGGCGTCTCGAACGTGTCCCGGGTAGAGAATGAGTAAAAACCCTGTGACGTCGTACCTGATAATCGTATAATCGCTCAAATCGTTCAACTCAGTCTGAGACATTAACTCGTTTATCCCTAAATAGCTCCTATTACCTTCTCTTCATCGGCCATCATGTCAACAAGTTCTTCCCATCCGACAACCTTCACTCCATTCACCCGGTCTCGAAGTCCCCTTAAGGCCAGATCTTCCTCGGTTGCATAAGCGGTGCCACAGAACCCATCGATCATCTCGCTTAATGCAAAGTAAACACCGTCCTGCAGAAACACTATATCTGCGGATAAATCCCGGGCCATCTTCAGGCCCCTTCTCCCCTCATCCGTATCAGGGCTGCTTTTAATAAGAACCAGCATGTTTTCCTCCTAAAAAATCATCGTTTTGTCAGACTCTTTGATCATTTCCGATATGTCATATCCGTTCTTAATCCCAACACCCTCAACTAAACTATCCGCCTCAAGTTCGTAATTCCTTAAAGAGGACTTCTCAGCAAAAACATCAGCGCCCAGATCAATTAAATTTTTTAAAGATTCAGCAAGGTTTGTGTACCCTGTGTCATCCTCCGACTGATTCTTAATGGCAAGTAACACACCCCCTTCACAGAGAAACATCCTTGTCTCTATTTCATCGGATAGCGCACCCATTGCATGACGGACGGCCTCAGCAGCCTGGATATTGCCATAAGGCGGCTTTGTTAAAACAAGCGCAAGTTTCATCTCAACCTCCTGTAAAAATTATAAATTTGCCGCAGATTCGTTTATTTTTAATTTCAGAAATTCAGCCACACATCTGTTTCACCCATCGTTTTGAAAAGACCCTTCAAAGAACCCTTTTCCGTTCCGTCAAGATAGTCCTCTTTCGCAGCACGGCGAAAATTCATGCACCCACCTCACAGATAGACCTTGAGCCCCTTCTCAATCAATTCGGCAAAGAGTTCACCCGCATGAGGAAGTCCCTTTGCCTTCTGACCTTTCAGGAAGCTGTATATACCATCACCGGATGCTATAAGATTGACGTTGTGCCCCTTTTTCAGGGCGTTACCTGCAAGTTCGGCGGTAGTGCGGGTAGCTCCGCCGGAATAGGGAGCGGTTGTCAGGAATATTGTAAATGTCTTTGCCATAAAAACCTCCTTTTTTGAAACTATACTCTGCAATTATGCATATGCTTTCCGGGCTTTCCGTGGAAAACCCTCTCTGTCAATACCTCCTTCCTCTTCTTAACACGTGTTCTTTCCCGGAAGTTCCTCAAAAAAAACACACACATCTCTGTCCTTGTAATTTCCCCAGGTATCCCGCCCCTTAGAGGATGGGCCATGATCTTGAGCAATTCCGCTTTATGTGCAATAGATTCCATAGCGCCTCCAAAAACGTATTAATACATTATAATATTTGAATATAAAAGTCAAGGTAAAAAAATACTTAGTGTCGCATCAACTCTCAATTGTCATTCCGGCTTGTCCGGAATCTAAGAGGACTATGATTCCCGATCCCCGACAGGCGAGGACAGGCTCAGCGGGAATGACAATTCAAACACCCCGACATTACAAGGTTGACACGACATTAGTTCATTCGAAAAAAAGTAAAAACACTTGATCAGTCTGTCATTCCGGCTTGTCCGGAATCGTTCTTTAAGAAGGAAAATTTATGCTGAACAGGTCTGATACCTTTAAAATTCGTATCTTACCTGTACATAGACATTGTCGTTTTTCTTGAATTGCCCGAACCGGCTCCAATCCTCTCCACCCCCGAAGACCATAGCCCCCGCTGCTGCCCAGATGCTGTCGGTAAAGCTGTATTTCACTTCCGGATTAACGAGATAATCTCCGTTCGAGAGGCTCCAGAAGGAAAAGTATGAGAGCCTCAGCGTCTGGTGCATGAGAAACTGCGTAAGCCGCAGAGAAAAAAGATCCGTCAATCTCCTCTGTTGCGGAAATCCCTGAGGCAGGGTTTTTAAATAATTACCGTACCTGCGCATATACTCACCATAGTATTGTACCCCCACGGTGAAGTCCTCCCACAACTGCCTCTGATAACCTAACAGAAATCTATTGCTGGAATTTGGTATCATGGGATCGGTTCCGTCCCTGTCCTGCCTTGAGTCATAATATCCTGCCTCAAGGCTCAGGACTCCGCTCAATGCCCTGCCCTGGAGGCTGGCACCGTACACAGAACGCCTTGGATAAAAGAGTGTAAGTTCAGCAGGCATCATGGGGTTGTCCGGCATCATTGACGGATTTCTGTAAAAGCCGCGATAGAAATAGAGGGCCGCATCAAAACCGGCTATATCACGGTACACTCGGACGGCGACTTCTGTATTGTTGATTCTTGAGCTTGGTTTCTCCCTGATCCTTTCAATGCCCGGCATAGGGTCGAACATCCAGAACCTCTTGCTCTCTGGAAACCTGTTTGGTTCAAAAACAGGAATTACCGCGACATCAATGGAAACGAAACCAGGATAGATCCCCACCTTTACAGCATCAACACCCCGTTTAAGGTATTCTATGGGCCTGCCTGAGAAAAACGCCTCGTAATCCTTGGGGAACACATCGTTTATGAAGAGCATATCCCCAAGCCCCCATGTGATGATCTGCCGGCCGGCACGCACATCGAAGGACAGCCCCGTATAGTCGAGATAGAGTTCCCTGAACTCCAGATCCGAGTCTCCGTCGATGTGGTCATAGGAGAGATCTGTTTTTGAAAACACCCTGAAGAGTTCGCCGCTCACATCAAGCTTTAACTGCGCACGCTCCGCTGCCCATTTATAATCAGATCCATCAGGATTGTCCCTGGAGATGGAATACGAGTAATCACCCTGGATAAATCCGTTCAGGCTGACATCGACGGCATAGGCCGGGGCTGATAACAGAATCGTCGCAAACAAGGCCAGTAAAATTTTCCTGCCTGAGTTCATCTTAAACTCCCTTCCAAGGGTTTACCTGTAATTCCCGGTATTCTCTGCGTGGAGGTTCATCTATCAGGGAAACATCTCTCCCCGGGACGGTTGAACCGGCTGTCACGATCCTGCGCATAATGACCGGGTACTGCAACAGCTGTTTTTACAATGCGCCTTACCGAAGGCCCCGACATTTGCTCGGAGAGCTTACTTAATCCACTTCTGGGGTACCCTCTTTAGAAATCTTTCAGAGAAGAGATTGTCCGGCAGCCCGACATTGTATGCGACCTCTGTGAATGTGACCTCTGTCCGGTGGCCGCTCTGCAGATTTCTCATTGAACGCTTTGTGATGGTTGGAAATCCCTTTATCGTCTGTACCTTATCTGCAGTAAATACCCGGGAAAGCTCCCCGCGCATATCAAAATACTCCTCCTTCAGTGGCAGAAAACTCTTCTTGTCGATCCATGAGATTTTATAGGAGTAATTTACATCTCTCTTTTTCGGAGTGCTTTTAATCACATAACAGTCCTTTCCGTCGAGGACATCCTCCTTCAGCAACTCATGGGTATCATCATCTATATCCCTTCCGGAGACATCCTCGTAAGTGAAGTCAGACCCAACAAAGCTCGATGCCTTGTCACGTGCTGCAATCCTCCTCACCATATTAAGGGCCGGAATGAACAACCACCTGTCGTCATCCCTTCCCGGATACTTGTAGACCATAAAGGTCATCCCCTTCACATCGGCAGGCCTGAAGAAATACATAAAGTACTTCTGATTACCTCCGGGCTTGCCGAAATTTTTTCTCAGCATTTTAAGTTCACGCATCCTCTCCTTTCCACCTTTACTGATAAGCCTCATATCAACACGTGCACTGAAATCCTTTCCCGGATAAAAAAAGGCTGCCTGTGATTTCTCCATAATATCCTTTGCACTCAAGGCAAAGGCGTTGATAGGT
>BDTA01000095.1 GCA_002897935.1 bacterium BMS3Abin08 | reverse complement strand
CCTATAGGAGCATAGAGGAATTGGGCTTGTCTACTGCTGAAATAGCCAGACACTTAGGGGTAGCTACGTCCACAGTTACACGTGCAATTGCGCGAGGTGAGAAACTAAATAATGCATAAGTTTTGCATAGTAAGTAACAACGTCCCCAAAGTTGTCTTTCACAACAAAGAGGCCTTGGGGGTCAGCCCTTGAATCGTGACAGAATATCGATTTTCCCCGAGGGAGAAGATTTAAGAGTGAAAAGTTGAATGATTCCGGTGTACCTTTCCCGCTTTCATCTTTTCTTGTTTTAACTTTTTGCTTAAATCGTATCTTATCTATGTGATAATCATATAAAAGGCTTCCAGTAAAGTAGTACTGGGAGCAAAATACCCTGTTTCTGACAGAAAAGTAAAATAGCCCTGTGCAAAGAAGATATAGAAATCTGGAAAGCTCTTAGGATGCCAATAACTGGTCTTTACAATGCACCTTGCCGAAAGACCCGACCTTTAGTCGGGGAAGAAGGCAAGGAATGTACTCAATCAAATTTTCCTTACAATGTTCTTTGCCGTAAGCACCGAAGTGCTGGAGACAAATATAAAGATAAAATATCGAAACCTTACATTGCTATGCCGTAAGGCATACCATTGGCAAGCTCCGACCTTTGGTCGAAGAGCTTGATTGTAATTGTATGGATAGTTGAAAAATGAGTATAATGATCAAGAGAGGCAATTATGAAAACGCTCGATGAAATAAAAGAACTGATTCAAAACCATAAAGACGAACTCAGGCAGCAGTATGGCTTAAAAGAAATCGGGGTATTCGGGTCCTACGTAAGAGGAGTGCAGAGGGAAGACAGCGATCTTGACATTCTTGTCGAGTTTGAAAAGCCTGTAGGTTTTGTAAAGTTCCTGCAGCTTGAGAACAGACTATCAGAGCTTCTTGGTGTAAAAGTTGAGATCGTAACTAAAAAAGCATTAAAGCCTTTTATCGGCAAGAGGATCCTCCAAGAGGTTATGTATGTCTGAAGAAAGACTGCTTCAAGACTATCTCAATGACATACTTGAATCAATCTCTGACATCAGAGAATTTGTCATGGGGATGTCCTTTGAAGCTTTCATTAATGACAGAAAGACGGTAAAGGCTGTCATAAGAAGCCTTGAAGTCATCGGAGAAGCAGTCAACAAGCTCCCTCAGGATATCAGAGACCGTTATCCAAGCACTCTGGCAGGAAATGATTGGCATGAGAAACCGTCTTATCCACGAATATTTTGGTGTTGATTTAAACATTATATGGCAGACGATTGAAGAAGACCTTGAACCTTTGGAAGTAAATGTTCGCAAAGTTTATTCTGATCTATATAAAGGCCAAGGTAGCGGTTAAAAAAGAAGCGTCCCCGATCGTGGGCGCTTCTTGAAATATCGGTTCTATAGTTTGTCTTGAAAGGGACATGGCTTCAATTTTATGTCATTGTAAATGTGTAAACCTGTCAGGTCTTGACTTGTGACTTAACATCCTGAAAGACTGATAAGAATTTTTTCTCATCAGCAGAGAAGCATATGTAAACGGAAGATACAAAAGAACAGGGGGGCTATGGGAGGGCCGATACCATTCCTACATAGTTTACCAAGGTTTTAAATAACAGGCTTATATCCATTTTTTCGAGCTGCATGCCTTATTTGCTTGACATGAACCCTCTGTTTACAATAAGTTAAAAAGACCGGGAATTCCTGATACCGGGCTTGGTGAGTTAATCCAATCCGTCTACAAAGGGGAGTAGCTTTATCAGTGGCTGTCGTCAATACGTCTGTCTCAGGCAGGCCGATACCACTGGTTAGATAGTGTCTGTGTATAAAATACGGTCATTTGTCATTCCCGCAATCCCGAACGCTTTCGGGGAATGACAGAAAAACGAATGCTATGCCCTATGCGCTATGCGCTTTGAACGATTCCGGACAAGCCGGAATGACAGAAAAACGGCAACTGTTCGACTTTATACACAGACTATAGGTAATTCTAACAAGCGAGACCTTTGTCATGATAAGTCTTTATTGTGGCAGAGGTCTTTTTTATTAAGTTCTCAATACCCCACAGTCTCTGCTTAAACGCAGAGGACAGAGAGGGGAGGGCAGGCAGGGGAGAGTTTAAGATACCCCGCACCGGAATATCGGGACGGCGGGGAGGTTCATTTTTTATTCATCGAGGTTAAATCAGGGTCGGCTCGGTGTAGGGATGACCTGTTACGACGAAAGGAGTTTTTTATGCACTGGCACCGGATGGAAGCGGAAAAAGTAGCTGAGGCTCTCAAGACATCATTGCAGGGTCTCTCTACTGAAGAGGCACAGAATCGCCTCAGGGAGTACGGACCTAACGAGCTTATTGAGAAAAAGAAAAAAACCCCTTTTATGATGTTCCTCGACCAGTTCAGGGACTTCATGATCATTGTCCTCATTGCTGCTGCCGTTATTTCGGTGTTTATTGGTGAGGCAACGGATACCCTTGTAATTATCGTGATCGTTATTCTAAATGCAGTCATAGGATTTGTTCAGGAATACAGGGCGGAGAAGGCCATGGCTGCATTGAAAAAAATGGCGGCCCTGACTGCAACCGTTGTGAGGAACGGGCAGACTATCGATATACCTGCATCAGAACTCGTTCCCGGTGATGTTGTAATTCTTGAAGCCGGGAAGATAGTGCCGGCGGATATGCGCCTTGTAGAGGCGGTTCAGATAAAGGTCGAAGAGGCAGCGCTTACAGGAGAGTCCGTGCCTGTTGAAAAGGGGACGATGACCCTCCATGATGATGCCCTGTCCGTTGGAGACAGGAAGAACATGGTTTATAAGGGCACTATTGTTACTTACGGCCGTGGTCTTGGTATTGTTACAGCGACCGGAATGGATACGGAGCTTGGCAGGATTGCCACCATGCTTCAGGATGAAGAAACAGTAAAAACACCACTTCAGAAGCGGCTTGCAGGGTTTGGAAGAAAACTTGCAATTGCTGTCCTTGTAATATGTGCCGTGGTCTTCGGCTTTGGTCTCCTCAGGGGAGAGCCCGTAATGCTGATGCTGCTCACAGCCATATCCCTTGCAGTTGCCGCAATACCCGAGGCACTCCCTGCCGTGGTAACTATCTCCCTTGCCATCGGAGCAAAAAAGATGGTCAGACAGAACGCCCTGATAAGAAGGCTGCCGGCTGTGGAAACACTCGGCTCCGTGACGTATATCTGTTCGGACAAGACCGGTACCCTTACCCTGAACAGGATGACGGTGGAGGAGATTTACCTTGACGGGAAAATAATCCGCAGTTCAGACCTGAAGGTCGATTCTGCCGACCTGTCTGCCGGTTCTTCCGTTAATTATTTAATGACGGCCCTGGCATTGAGCAATGACGCCAGGGACGGTATCGACAACAGTATCATCGGTGACCCGACAGAGGTGGCCCTCTACCGGATTGCAAGAAAACACGGTTTTGATAAAAAAAGCCTAAAGAGGGATTTCCCGAGGGTGGCTGAGCTGCCCTTTGACTCAGAGCGAAAGTGTATGACGACCTTTCATGTAATCCCCCCCCGCTCTGTTTTGGAAAAATGGGGGCGAGGCCCGACAGCCTGGGCAGAGGGCGCATATGTTTCCTTTACAAAAGGTGCAATAGATGTGCTGCTCGACAAATCGGTCAATATCCTGACATCAGCGGGATTAAAGGAGATAGACAGGGAAGGGTTGCAGGAGGTAAACGCCCGGATGGCAGCCGACGGACTCAGGGTCCTGGGTATAGCCATGAGGCAATGGGAGGACCTGCCGAAGGATTTGTCTTCCCGGGAGGTTGAAAAGGAGCTTACCATTGTCGGTCTTGTCGGCCTGATGGATCCCCCGAGGCCGGAGGCAAAGGAGGCGATTTCACTGTGCAAGGAGGCCGGTATAAAACCCGTTATGATAACAGGCGACCATCCTCTTACAGCAGAGACCATATCAAAGAGGCTCGGTATCCTTGAAGATGACTCTGAGGCGGTAATTACAGGACAGGAACTCGATGCCCTCTCTTTAGAGGAGTTTGAAGAGAGGGTTGAGGATATCAGGGTCTATGCAAGGGTTGCCCCCGAGCAGAAGTTAAAGATAGTAAGGGCCCTGCAGGACAAGGGCCAGTTTGTCGCCATGACAGGAGACGGCGTTAATGATGCACCATCCTTAAAGCGGGCCGACATAGGGATTGCCATGGGGATAACGGGCACGGATGTCTCCAAAGAGGCGTCCTCAATGATACTCCTCGACGACAATTTCGCAACGATTGTAAAGGCCGTAAAGGAAGGCCGGAAGATATATGACAATATAAGGAAATTCATAAAGTACATGTTGACCACGAACTCGGCCGAGATATGGACGCTCTTCCTTGCACCTTTTTTCGGACTCCCCATTCCCCTGCTGCCCATCCATATCCTCTGGATTAATCTCATGACCGATGGTCTGCCGGCGCTTACCCTTTCCGTTGAACCGGAGGAGGGTGATGTCATGAAGAGGCCGCCGCGCCATCCCGGAGAGAGTATATTCGCCCACGGTCTTGGCCTTCATGCCATCTGGGTGGGGATACTGATGGCAGGTATTGTCCTTGCTGTGCAGACATGGTCTATAAGGACGGAATCCGCACACTGGCAGACCATGGTCTTTACGGTATTGTGCCTGTCCCAGCTCTTTCACGTGCTTGCCATAAGGTCGGAGAGGGAATCATTATTCAAGGTAGGACTCTTCTCAAACAAGCCCCTGCTTGGTGCGGTATTGGTAAGCTTTGGCTTACAGATGGGCGTTATTTATATCCCTTTCCTGAATCCGGTATTCAGGACGGTACCCCTGTCTGCAGGTGAGCTGGCTATTACCCTTGCATTGTCTTCTGTGGTATTCTTTGTAGTAGAGTGTGAAAAATTATTTAAAAGAAGGTCCGGGACATAGGCGAGTGATTTATACAGGTTTTTATTCAGAGTCTGTGTATAAACCGCGGTTATTTGTCATTCACGCAACCCCGAACGCATTCGGAAGCCTGGAATCCTTTTAAAGACAGATTCCGGACAAGCCGGAATGACAGAAGAACAAATGCTATGCCCTATGCGCTCTGTGCTCTGCACTTTGAACGATCCCCCGAACGCTTTCGGGGAATGAAAAAATGACGACTGTTCGAGTTTAGGATGATTCTACTTAGCCATCCTAAAGCGGTGTAATGGACTTTTTACGAGTCCATTAGAATTTAAGATATGGAAATACCACTTTTAAATGACATTGTTGTTATATTTGCATTATCCATAGCAGTACTGTTTCTATGCAGCCGGCTAAGTGTGCCGTCTATTGTAGGATTCATCCTGACCGGTGTATTGGCAGGGCCGCATGGGCTGGGGCTGGTAAAGTCGGTACATGAAGTCCAGGCACTGGCTGAGGTCGGGGTTGTGCTGTTGCTTTTCGCTATCGGGATCGAGTTCTCCCTTAAGAGCCTGCTGCAAATAAGGAAATCCGTCCTAATGGGCGGCTCACTTCAGGTTTTACTGACCATCCTGACTGCTTCCCTCATAGCAGGACAATTCGGTCAGCCCCTTGGCAAATCTATCTTTATAGGGTTTCTTATATCCCTCAGCAGCACGGCTATTGTGCTCAGACTCATCCAGGAAAGGGCGGAAGTCGACACCCCCCACGGACGGACATCCCTGGCCATCCTGATCTTTCAGGATGTCATTATCGTCCCGATGATATTGCTCACGCCACTTCTGGCCGGAGAGACAGCGAATTTAGGCGGATCCCTCCTCATCCTTTTGGCCAAAGGAATCGGTATCATACTGCTGGTGATTGTCAGCGCTAAATGGATTGTGCCCTGGGTGCTGTACCAGGTGGCAAGGACTCGCAGCCGGGAACTCTTTCTTTTGAGCGTTTTTTTAATATGCCTCGCTGTTGCGTGGATGACTTCAAGCGCAGGGCTCTCCCTTGCCTTAGGCGCATTTTTAGCTGGTCTGGTTATATCCGAATCTGAATACGGTCATCAGGCGCTCGGCAATATCTCGCCCTTTCGTGATGTCTTCACAAGTTTCTTTTTTGTCTCGATAGGCATGTTGTTCGACGGCGGTTTTCTTTTTGAGCATCCCGTCCTCATTGTGTTAATCACAGTGGGTGTCCTGGCATTAAAAGCCGTATTGGCAGGCCTCTCGGTAACCCTGCTCGGTTTTCCTGTACGTACCGCGATCCTGGTTGGATTTGCGCTCAGCCAGGTGGGTGAGTTTTCTTTTATTTTGTCTAAAACCGGCGTTGAACATGGGTTGCTTCAGGGGGATATTTACCAGATGTTTCTGTCTGTCTCTGTATTGACCATGGCCGCTACCCCGTTTGTTATGGCCTTTGCGCCCCGGGTCGCGGATTTTGCCTCCGGGCTGCCTCTGCCTGTACGGTTGAAGTCCGGCCTGCATCCCATGCAGGGAATAAAGGTTGAGGGCAAAAAAGACCACCTTGTCATCATAGGATTCGGTATTAACGGCAGAAACCTGGCACGTGCCGCCGGGGTGGGAAACATCCCCTATGTTATCATTGAGATGAATCCCGAGGTGGTAAGGAATGAAAGAGCAAAGGGCGAGCCGATTTATTATGGAGATGCAACACAGGAGGCGGTACTTCAGTACGCAGACATCAAGGATGCAAGGATTGTTGTAGTAGCCATATCCGACCCTGCTGCAACCCGCAGGATTACCGAACTTGTCCGGAGACTCAATCCGAACGTCCATTTGATCGTGCGGACCCGTTATCTTCAGGAGATGAAGCCCCTCTATGAATTGGGAGCCAACGAGGTCGTTCCCGAGGAGTTCGAGACCTCAGTGGAGATTTTCTCCAGGGTCCTGGCAAAATACCTTGTCCCCAGGGATGAGATCGAGAGGTTCATCGCTGAGGTACGCTCAGACGGTTATGAGATGTTCCGGAGCCTTTCCGGAAAGCCTGCATCTTTTCCCGATCTGAAACCTCACATTCCCGGTGTTGAAGTCAGCGCCTTACGGGTAGATGAAAAGTCCCCCATGGTTGGAAAGACACTGGCCCAGAGCGATCTGAGGAGAAAATGCGGGGTTACTGTAGTGGCAATACGGAGGGATTCAGAAGTATTGTCCAATCCGGACGGGGACATGCAGATTAAAGCCGGGGATGTGCTCCTCCTCCTTGGTTCACCGGATAGGATTGCCACTGCCGCATGCTTATTCTATCAATGATACGGAGATACTGAATTACCTGTCTTCCTGTTTATTGAACTCTTTGATTTTATTAAAAAATTGGTCGGGGCGAGCCGATTCGAACGGCCGACCTCTCGCACCCCAAGCGAGTGCGCTAACCAGACTGCGCCACGCCCCGATAACCGATTATGAAAGTTGAGATATTATCTCTCTGAGACGAGACCTTACACGAGAAAGTGTCTCTTGCAAGGCAGGTTTTTCATCCGTCTTGTCTTGTTTAACAATTTGGATGGTGGATTCGGAAAATCTCTTTTTTACACCTTCGATTGTGTAACGTTCATAATACAGGAGTCTTTTGATCTCAAGAATGAGTTCTATGTCCTTCTTTACATAAAGCCTCTGGCCGGAACGGCTTTTCCTGGGCTTTAGAAAAGGGAACTCGCTCTCCCAGTATCTTAGGACATAGGGTTCAACCCCGGTTATCCGGCCCACTTCACCTATTTTATAAAACAGTTTTTCCGGAAAATTGACTGTCTTAGCGGACCCTTTCTGTTTTGCTTTAATCATTTATTTTGCTCTACGTCTGATTTGAGAATATTGCTCGGTTTAAAACTTATTACCCGCCGTGCGGTTATTTCCATGTCCTCACCGGTCTGTGGGTTTCTGCCCCGGCGAGGGGTCTTTTTCCTTACGTTGAATGTTCCGAACCCGGTTATTTTTACCGATTCACCTTCAGCAAGGGTATTTTTGATGTTTTCAATAATAACCTCAATGATATCCTGTGCCTCTTTTTTAGGGAGACCTACTTTCTCAAAAATTATCCTTGCCAGATCAGCTCGTGTCATACACTCCTCATGGATAATTATAGTAATTACTGACGCTTATGTCAAGTAAGAGCTTGTTTTTTTTGTCATTTTTTTCAATGTAGGGGATCTCGGGTTTGTTGCGTGTGTTTTCTGCCCGAATGTTTTCGGGGTCTTTTAACAGATCAAAATCAATCCGTATCCAGCGGCAAGCCTGCTATAAGCAGCTGCATTGCAGTCCATTCGGTCATTGCAGGCACTGAACCCGTTTATATAGTCAGATTTTGTTTGCTGTCATCCCTGAAATGAATTCAGGGCAGGCGCTGAACCATGTGCTGAACTTGTTTCAGTATTGTTTCAGGGTTTCTACAAAACGCAATATGTTGAAAATACAGGATTCAGAATGACAGCAAGGACAGATATCGAACACGGTTTTGATAACTAATTTAAAGTAAAGGATAAAATCCGGCTTGCAGTTCCGGAGGCATTGAGTTTGCCGGATTTATGAAAATAGACTAATGTCGTGTCAACCTTGTAATGTCGGGGTGTTTGAATTGTCATTCCCGCTGCGTCGGGAATCATACTCCTCTTAGATTCCGGACAAACCGGAATGACAATTGAGAGTTGACGCGACACTAACCTGTTGATTTTAAATATTAAGATGGTGGGCGATACTGGTTTCGAACCAGTGACCTCTGCCGTGTGAAGGCAGCGCTCTCCCACTGAGCTAATCGCCCATCAATGACTGCCGGAGATGGTCAGGCATAAAATGGGATATATCCAAAGATAACATATTAAGAATAAAGAGTTAAATTATAATGTAATGCTCCTCTGGGTGTCAAATGCCGGGTAGTTGCTCTGTGGGATGATAACAATATTGAGGGAGAATATCAAGGGTTATTACCTGCCGGAACAAAAGAATGTGTTAAAATTCTATAGGTAGGAGGAAATATTGAAGTTGCAACGACCGTTAATCCATCCGGGAATCTTTTTGGCATTGTTTGCGCCTCCGGATTCAAAAGAGTGCAGGTATGTATGGACGCATTAATGGGATTCCGGGTAATCCCGGGGGTTGGGAAGAGCATTGCTCAGGATTTAGTGGATTTAGGCTATCGAAAAGTAACAGAGCTAAAGGGAGAAAGCCCAGATGTAATGTATCAAAAACTCATATCCTTGCGTGGTGGGCATATTGACCGTTGTGTCCTCTATGTTTTCAGGTGTGCGGTATATTATGCAGGTAATACAGTCCATGAACCGGAGCTTCTGAAATGGTGGAACTGGAAGGATAAACAATAAAGAAATATCAAAGGGGTGAACGTGCACAGCAGGAGCCCGGCGGTTTCCGGAATGACGTGCCCCGCTTAAGGTTTGTTGCTTTTTCAGGGATGGTTGCTACACAATGTTGACGGCGGATTAAAACCGGGTCGGGAGATAAAAGACGGTCGGGATATTCGAAGAAACCAAAAGCCGGATAAAGGAGGTATTATGAAACCGAGAAAAATAAAAGACAATGTTTATTGGATCGGTTCAGTGGACTGGGACAGACGACTCTTTGACTCACTGATTCCGCTTCCGGACGGAACAAGCTATAACGCTTATCTTATTGAGGGCAGCGAAAAAACGGTTCTGATTGATACGGTTGACCCATCCATGACCGATGAACTGCTCGGACAGCTCGAAAATGTTCCTGAACTCGATTACGTAGTTTCGCTTCACGCTGAACAGGACCACTCCGGCAGTATTCTCCAGGTACTCTCTAAATACCCCAACGCAAAGCTGATTTGCAACCCAAAAGCAAAAGGGATGCTTATGGACCTTCTGCGTGTACCCGAGAAATTCTTTATTACCGTTAATGATGGTGAGACAATATCTCTCGGAGACAAAACGCTGAAGTTCATACACACTCCCTGGGTTCACTGGCCGGAGACTATGGCGGCCTATTTGGAAGAAGACAAGATCCTGTTCAGCTGTGATTTTTTCGGTTCCCATATTGCAA
>BDTA01000094.1 GCA_002897935.1 bacterium BMS3Abin08 | reverse complement strand
AAAAATACAGGGGCGTGAGGGAGTACTTCGACAGGATAATAGATGAGGCGAAAAAACTCGGCTATGTCAGGACCCTCTTCGGGCGCAAGAGGGAGATCCCCGAGCTGGGGAATCCTAACAAACAGAAGCAGGCCCTCGGGGAGCGTCTTGCAATGAATACCCCGATACAGGGGTCTGCTGCAGACATAATCAAGAGGGCCATGATAGGGATCTCCGGGAGGCTTAAGGAGGGCTCGGTTGAGAGCAGGATGATCCTCCAGGTCCATGATGAACTCCTCTTTGAGGTGAAGGTGGATGAACTGGAAGTGGTGAGGGAGATCGTCAGGGAGGGGATGGAGGCAGCAGCAGAACTTTCAGTGCCCCTCAGGGTGGATATCGGCGTTGCGGATAACTGGGCCGATGCACATGGATAAGAGGCTGTTGTGCGTTTGAGGATAATCAGAGCCCGTGTATAAACTGCGGTTATTTGTCATTCCCGCAATCCCGAACGCCTTCGGGAGTCGGGAATCCTGTAGAACGATTCCGGACAAGCCGGAATGACAGAAAAACGACAACTACAATTATTTGTCATTCCCGCAAGCGAAGCACGTCGGGAATCTGAAAGAGCGATTCCCCGGACGCTTTCGGGAAATGACGTAAAAACGACAACCGTCCGACTTTATACACAGATTCTAAATGGAGTCTGTGTATAAAGTCAGTCTCTCTATCTGTCATTCCGGTAGTCCTTAAGCCGGAATCTATTCTTTTCAATAAGTTCCGGATGCCCGATTACAGACTTCGGGCATGACAAAAATAAAAAATGGCAATTTATACACAGACACTAAATAGGTCGGCAATATAAAGAGATTCAAGGTTCAGCGGGCTGTCAGGGGTTTGATCAGTGCCTTGAGCCTCCTCGTTCCCCCGGTTCCTCAGGAGATGGTCCCCGGGGTTTAACTCCTCTGGTAGTTCTGCATGAACTCTATCCATATGGGAAGGGCGGCGCGGGAGCCTGTCTCCTTCTTCCCGATGGGTGTGTGGTCGTCCCTGCCGACCCATACCCCAACCGCAAGCTGGTCGTCAAAGCCAACAAACCAGGCATCGGTGTAGTCGTTGGTGGTGCCTGTTTTTCCGTAAACCGGCCTCTGGATTATGCGTGCCTTCCGTCCCGTACCTTCAAGGATCACTGAACGGAGCATGTATCTGATCTCGTCTACCACACCTTCATCGATCACCCGTTTGAATTCGGGGTAGTTCTCCCTGAGAGTGAGGCCGTCCCTGTCCTGGATCTTCTCGATGTAAAGGGGTTTTATCCTATACCCCTCAGAGAGTGCCGCATAGGCATAGGTCATCTCAAGGGGGGTGACCTCCGAGGCACCGATTGCAGAAGACAGGTAGGGGTGGATTGTGTTTGTGATTCCGAGAGTCCTTGCGGTTTTTACAATATCTCTTATGCCGATCATATCCGCAAGGCAGACGGTTGCTGAATTGAGGCTGTGGGCAAGGGCCGCTGTGAGGGTTACTTTTCCGTTGTAGAGTTTTTCGTAGTTTTCGGGTATCCAGACTTCTTTGTTGTCCGGGGTGGGATAGCCGACTTCTTCGTCAAGGATGGTGTCCTCAGGGATAAACCCATCATTTAATGCTGCAAGGTAAACCACCGGTTTGAATGCGGACCCGGGCTGCCTGAGGGCCTGCGTGGCACGGTTGAACTGGGTCTGCCAGAAGTCGGTTCCACCCACCATGGCCTTGATGCCCCCGGTCTTTAAGTCCACTGCTATAAGGGCGGCCTGTACGCCTGGCTGAACCCTTTTTTCAATGGACGCTATCCCGTGAAGCACTGCCTTTTCCGCTGTCTTCTGCATCCCCATATCCAGGGTTGTATGTATCTTGAGGCCGGTGGTGTAGAGGTTGTTTGAGTATTCCTCTTCCAGTTTGGTCCTTATGAGTTCAACAAAGTAAGGGGCGCTGTAGTGCCTTCTGTGAGGCTTCTCAGGTAACGGCTCTTCCCGGGCTTCCCTGTATTGATCCTCTGTTATATAGCCAAGGCCGAGCATCTTTTTAAGTACCAGGTTCCTTCTCCGGAGTGCCTTTTCAGGATTCCTGAAAGGTGAATAATAGGACGGGGCCCTTGGGATGGCTGCAAGGAGTGCAGCCTCTGAAATGTCGAGATCTTCAACAGGCTTGTCGAAGTAGGTGCGGGATGCTGCCTCAATCCCGTAGGCGTTGGTGCCGAAGTATGCCTGGTTCAGGTACAGACCGATGATCTCGTCCTTGGTATATCTCTTCTCTATCTGTATCGAGAGAGCTGCCTCCTTAATCTTCCTGGAGAGGCTCCTTTCAGGTTTCAGAAAAAGCAGTTTTGCAAGCTGCTGCGTAATGGTGCTGCCGCCCTGAACAATACGTCCGGCCCTGATATCCTGATAAAGGGCGCGTGCTATTCCTATAAAGTCTATGCCGTGGTGACGGTAAAAACGTTCGTCCTCTATGGCCACGAAGGCATGCTTTACATAATCCGGGATTTTGTAGTAGGGTACAAAGGTGCGCCTCTCGACATAATACTCGGCTATCAGTTTGTCATCTGATGAGTAGACCCTGGAGGCCTCAAGTGGTGAGTACTCTTCAAGGGACTCTATCCTCGGGAGGTCGGAGAGGCTCCAGAAGAGGAATCCGGATACGACGCCGGCAAGTATTCCCAGTATGCACGCAATAAAGAGCCTCCTCAACATCCGATATTATAACCTTATATCACGGGATTATTCAGGAGGCTTTCTGTTTTTGAAGAGCTGGTAATACAACAGGGGAACCACGATAAGTGTCAGGACGGTTGAGGCGGTGGCCCCGAACATCCAGTGCCCGGGGAGTATTCCCTCCAGCGTCAGGGGGATCGGTGCCATTGTTATAAGGGGTGTGATGAAGTTTCTGAACCACGCTACAACGAGAATGTATATCAGGACAAGGACCGCGGCGAAGGCAATACCGAGGTCACGGAAGACCTCGTAGGTGATCTGCCACTCACCATCCCATTTCATGGACATACCTGTCCTGGAGCCGGGGCTACCTCGATTCCGATATGGAAGCCCATAATGGGTTTATGTTAAAATGCATTTGTTATGGAAGAGATAGGGGTTGTAAAAGCGGTTGACGGTGTTATTGCCAAAGTGCTTGTCGAGAAGAAGAGTATCTGTGAAAAGTGCACCGAGAGTAAATGTCTGCTTACGGATGGGGAGACCATTATCGAGGCGCTTAATTCCGTTAAGGCCAGGGAAGGACAGACGGTCAGGGTCGTTTTCAAACCCTATGCCTACCTCAAAGGGTCAGCCCTGGTCTATGGCGTCCCCGCGCTGGGACTTATCGTAGGCGCCGTTATCGGGAAGGAACTCATCAGCAGGTTTGTAAAGGTGCTGGACCCCGACCTCCTGTCTGCCATAGGCGGTTTCGGGATGTTCATAATTTTTTATATAGCCTCAAGGCTTGTTTCCCGGAGGATGGAAAAAAAGATCGAGTACAAACCGGTAGTGGAAGAGATACTGGAGTGAGTTAAGCAGGCATCGATTGATTACATCTTTTACCCCAAGAAGTCCGGGACTTTTCCGGGGTCTGAGCAGTTCAGATCTAACCGTTTTGCCCTTTAGTCGTGACGAGTAATTTACACATAGTGTCGTGTCACATTTGTATCGTCATAAACGATGTTCCTGTTTGTCATTTCGAAGGAGTATGCGACTGAGAAATCTTAGGTTTCTCACTTCTATCGAAATGACAATTCATAGTTGACACGACAATAGCGTCATAAATTATTGCGCATGTTGTGTCATTCCCGCTCGTCGGGAATCTTTCTTCCGGGAACGATTCCCCTAACGCTTTCGGGGAATGACGGCTCTATTGTTGAGTTTATACACAGACACTGATTAGAGTCTCTGTATAAATTGCCATTTTTTATTTTTGTCATGTCCCGAAAGCATTCGGGGCATCCGGAACTTATCGAAAGGAATAGATTCCGGCTTATGGACTGCCGGAATGACAGATAGAGAGACTGACTTTATACACGTCTGTGTATAAAGTCGAACAGTTGCCGTTATTCCGTCATTCCGGCTTGTCCGGAATCTGTCTTTAAAAAGGATTCCCGACTCGCTTCGCTTGCGGGAATGACAAATTACTGCAGTTAATACACAGACTTTAATTAAATACAAGGGGGTTATATGGCCAGGATGGAAGTAGCAAAGATCAGGAACTTTTCAGTGGTTGCCCACGGTGGGGCAGGAAAGACTTCCCTGGTGGAAGCGATACTGTTTAACGCAGGTGCTATCGACAGAATGGGGACCGTTGAGGGCGGCAATACCGTGACGGACTTTGACCCGGAAGAGGTGGACAGAAAGATCACCATATCCTCTGCGGTTGCACACTGTGACTGGGATGGACTTCGCTTCAATATTATCGATACCCCTGGGTTCATAAATTTTATCGAGGATACAAGGGGTTGTTTGAGGGTGTCCGATGGCGCCGTAGTTCTCGTGAGCGCAATCTCAGGTGTGAAGGCTGAAACCGAGAAGATCTGGAAATATGCATGCGAGTATGAACTCCCACGCATAGCGTTCGTAAACAAAATGGATAGGGAGAACGCCAGTTTTTCAAGGGCCATAAGTGATATAGAGGAGTCCTTTGAGGCAGAGGCCATTCCCCTGAATATACCGATCGGGGAGGGGACATCCTTTGAGGGGATTGTCGATATACTCCATATGAAGGCGTATCAGTATGAAGAGGGGAAACGCCGTGAGATTGATCTGCCCGCCGATTTGAATGAGGAGATACAGAAGTACAGGCAGAAGCTGATCGAGAAGGTGGCGGAGGCTGATGATGAACTCCTTGAGCGCTATCTTGAAGGTGAAGACCTGACGGAAGAGGAGATTTTCAGGGGGATAAAGGAGGGGTCGATAACCAGGAGATTCATTCCCGTGATATGCGGTTCGGCAACAGGTAACATAGGTATAGCATTGCTTATGGAAGCGGTTAAACTCTGTCTGCCTTCTCCTGAAGAGATGGCGCGTATAAGCCCGATCAGCGGGACCAATCCCCGGGACGGGTCCGATGTTTTAAGGGAGCCTAAAGAGGATCAGCCTTTTTCTGCATATGTTTTCAAGACCATTGCCGACCCCTTTGCAGGCAAGTTGACCCTGATGCGCGTATACTCCGGAACCCTCAATGCCGACTCCAATGTTTACAATTCATCGGCTGAAACACGTGAGAGAGTCGGCCAGATATTTTATCTCCTCGGCAAGAAACAGGTACCTGTACATGTGATCGGGCCCGGCGAGATCGGGGTCGTGGCCAAGCTGAAGGTTACCAGTACAGGGGATACCCTCTGTGCCGAGTCTGAACCGATCGTGTATAAGCGGGTTGAGTTTGCAGAGCCTATAATCTCTTATGCCATTGAGCCGAAGAGTAAGGGTGATGAAGAGAAGGTGAGTTCGGGGCTCCAGAGGATACTCGATGAGGATCCGACATTGAGCTTTCACAGGGATAAGGATACAAAGGAGATGATAATCTCGGGCATGGGCCAGGTACATATTGAGGTTGCACTCCAGAAGCTGAAGAGGAAGTTCGGTGTTGACGTGGAAATGAAGACCCCGAAGATTCCCTATCGTGAGACCATAAGGGGAAGGACCAAGGTCCAGGGCAAATACAAGAAGCAGTCCGGGGGAAGAGGACAGTACGGTGACTGCTGGATAGAGATTGAGCCCCTGCCAAGAGGGGAGGGGTTTGAGTTTGTGGATAAAGTAGTCGGTGGTGTGATACCCAAACAGTATATCCCCGCGGTTGAGAAGGGGATTGTTGAGACCCTGAAGGAAGGAATTGTGGCCGGTTATCCCGTGGTGGATTTAAAGGTCACACTCTACGATGGTTCATACCACTCCGTTGATTCATCGGAAATGGCATTTAAGATTGCGGGCTCGCTTGCCTTTAAAAAGGCCACTGTCGAGGCAAAGCCCGTCCTCCTTGAACCGATCATGAAGGTTGAAGTTATCACCCCTGATGATGCCCTTGGTTCAGTCATTGGAGACCTCAATGCAAAAAGGGGAAAAGTACAGGGGGTGGAGCCCCAGGCCGGGGGAAACCAGAAGATTATAGCACTTGTTCCAATGTCGGAGATGCTTACCTATGCCAATCAGCTCCAGAGCCTGACGTCGGGAAGGGGGCTCTATTCAATGGAGTTTCTCCATTATGAAGAGGTGCCGTCCCACCTTGCACAGAAGCTGGTCGAGCAGAGGAAGGCGGAAAAGGAAGGTGATAAGGAGTAAGTAAGGGCCGCACTGTCATGCCCGTAGTGGTCCCGCGGTTGCCGTTATGCAGAGGTCAAGGCCGGCTTATATACCGCCGTGGAGATGGTGAGCAAATCTTCCTTAATAATATTAGGTGCTTAAAAGCCCAACTCCGTAAGCAGGGTGTCAACATCCTCCTGGCTTGAGAAGGTCTCTTCGGGGGGCTCCGAGTCAGCAGTGCTTCCATGTTTTTGATGTTCCACCCTGACCCCGAATGCCTTTATCAACTGAACAAGGTCTATCTCAAGTTTGCTGACCAGGGAGATGACCTTCCTGATGATCTGTCCTGTAAGGTCCTGGTATTCCTGTGTGAGGAGGACGTCCATAAGGTCGACGTTTATCTCCTCGGTAGTCCTTCTTAAGAAGGTTATTGCCTCCTTCTCCCTCTCATTGTCCCCTTCCGGATTCTTCAGGGCATCGTCAAGGATGTCGAGTCTCTTGACTATCCCTCCCTGGAGGGAGAGGTTCTTTTCCACGAGGGAAATCGTCTTTTCCGCTGCCTCCTCTGTCTTTGATATTACCCAGTTGAGTTTGTCGGCGGCATCCGGCATATCTTCAAGGGCCATGTTCTTGAGTGTCGGATCGATCATGGTCTTGAACTCGGATATGGCGTTATGAAGATTTCTTGTTATCTTTCCAACCTCCGAAAAGAGTTCTTTGTCGCCGATGGTCGATATCTCCATCAGCATTCCTTCTGCTCCTTCAATATCGCCTTTGGAGAGGGCGTTAAGCAGGCCCTGGATCTTCTCCATTATTGATACCACAACCTCCCTGCCAACCCCCAGGGACTCGGCATCGGTTATGATTTTCTCCTTGACCTCCTTGATTAGATACTCGCCCCCCATGCCGCTGACCTTTTTGGTAACGACTATTGTCCCGTCTTCCGTTTGGGTTTCATCCACTATTTCATCCTGGAGTAACTCCATATCCTGGAGTGACATCAGCCCGGACGGCTGGAGTATCTGTATCATCCTTCCGTTATTAAGTGTTGCAATTCCTTTTATATAGTCACAGGATGAGGAGGATAATGTGCTTACACTGTCCCCTATCTCCTGCTCGCTGATATTAACAACCCCCGTAATACTGTCGACAACACCCCCGAAGTTGAGTTTGCCGAGGGAAAGGACAATCACTTTGTTCTCACCGGTGCCGTTACCGTTGCCTTCCAGCTTCATACGTTTTTTCAGGTCTACAACGGGAATCACCCTTCCTCTGAGGTTGATTACACCCAGGATATATTCCGGTGACTCGGGGATTCTCGTGTTTTCCCTTGGCCTGATGATTTCCTGAACGTTAAGAATCGGAAGAGCGAACTCCTCTCTGCCGAGCCTGAAAGCGATATGTTGTGTGTCGGACATGATTTAGCCTCCTGTATTAATTGAATATTGTGAGACATTGCAGATATATATTTATCGTCCGTAACGTAGAAAACTTTAGGAAGGGGTCCTGAAATACTCCCGGAATCCAGTGGTAAACAGGCTGACACAAGCCGAAACGAACCTGAACCTCGAACGCCTTATCCAGCCGGCCGGCCCGGTGTTAAAGTTTTTCAGGAAATGTCCGATAGAGAGGTTAGAAGGTTTGAGGATCAGACCCGGAGAGGAGGTGAGGTTGTAATCAAACGGTTTCATAAGGGGAAGGATCACAGACCTCGGCACGGACAGCCGGATGCTGTCCACAAAACTGAAATACAAGGAGGTAAAAAAGAATGTCTCTGGTAATTAACACAAACGTAATGTCTCTGAATGCTCAGAGGAACCTTGCAGCAAACATAAACAAACTCTCTGTCTCGGTCCAGCGGCTGTCTTCAGGTCTCAGGATAAACAGTGCAAAGGATGATGCAGCAGGTCTTGCGATCTCTGAGAAGTTAAGGGCACACATTAGAAGTATAAACGTTGCAACCAGGAATGCCCAGGACGGCATAAGCCTTGCACAGGTGGCGGAGGGCGGTCTTGACCAGATCGGAGGACTTCTTGCCAGGATGAGGGAGCTGTCGGAAGAGTCTGCCAATGGAACCCTTGGATCTACTGAACGTTCAGCACTTGATAATGAGTATCAGCAGCTCAAGTCCGAAATCGACAGGATTGCAGATGTTACGGAGTTTAACGGTACCAAAATGCTCGATGGTTCGAAGAGTGGAGCCGGTGTAACATTGCAGGTCGGCTTCCAGAATACCGTTAACGACAGGATCACGTTCTTCTCCGGAGTTGGAGCAACAAAGACCGATGATCTCGGTATTACGGGAACATTCGGCACCATATCTTCCGCCGGTAACGCCCAGTCCGCTCTGACCCAGATAGACTCGGCAATAGCAACGGTAGCAGAACGGAGGGGTACACTCGGCGCTGTCCAGAACAGGCTTGACAATACCATTTCAAACCTGAGGGTCGCCTCTGAGAACCTCTCGGCTGCGGACTCCCGGATCAGGGATGCCGACTTTGCATTTGAGACAGCGGTCTTTACCAAGAACCAGATTATGGTGCAGGCATCTACCGCCATACTTGCTCAGGCAAACGTTATTCCACAGACTGCCCTGTCTCTCTTGAAGTAACGGATTTCACGGAGGCGGTTTCTTGGATGAAACCGCCTCCGCCTTTAGATGGAGAGATCGATGATAGTGAATGAAAAAAACATGGCAGCCCAGGAACTGCCGCAACAGACCCGGAAGGGCATCAATCCTCAGGACAGGGCAGAACCTGCCGGCCGGAACGCTCAGGAAGAGGATTCCTCCGTAAGTCGCAAGTTGAGGGAAGACCCTCCTCAGGAGACCCGGAAGAAGGAGACCCTTGTAGAGAGGCTCCTGGGCAGATCCATCAGATTCGAGATCGACAAGGAGCTTAACGAGGTGATTGTCAAGGTGGTCGATAAGGAAAACGGGGAGGTTGTAAGACAGATACCCCCGGAGGAGTATCTCGAGATCATGAGGCGGCTGCAGGATATTGAGGGGGCATTCCTGGACAAGGAGGCTTAACTATGTCGGTTATCAGCGGAATAGGGCTAACATCGGGTATTGATTATAACAAGTTGATATCCAGTCTCATCGAGCTGCAAAGGCAGCCTGTTTACAGGCTTCAGAGCAGACAGTCCGACTACAATAATAAGATCAGTGCGTACAGTACATTATCGTCAAAGCTCTCCTCATTCCAGAGTGCTGCCGATAACTTGAGAAATACGGCTAACTTTTATGCCAAGACTGCATCCGTAAGCAACAGTACGGTGTTGGATGCCGCCACAAGCAACTCCGCCTCTTCGGGTATATACACCATTGACCCACATTCAGTGGCGGGGAAGATTCAACTTGCAGCAGTCGACAGAAGGACGGGCACCACATCCTTTACATCAACTACGGATGTGGTAAATAACACCGGTGCTTCTCAGACCTTTGAATATACCTATGCAGGTACGACAAGTACCCTTACGATTGCCGATCAGACGACACTCGAAGGCCTTCGTGATGCTATCAACAACGATACAGGCAACCCCGGAGTTACAGCAACCGTCATAAACGTGGGTACCAGTGACTACAGGCTGGTGCTGACAGGTCGGAATACAGGTTCCTCCAATACTGTCGCCGTAACAGCCAATACAACAATTACAGGCTTCTCGGATAGTGACTTTACCGCAAGCACGGCTCAGGATGCAAAGTTCAGGATCGGTGGTGTGGATATAACAAAGAGTTCAAATACCGTGTCGGATGTGATACCTGGTGTGACCTTAACCCTGAAGGCGGAGTCTGCAAGCGCAGTGACCGTCACGGTCAACAATGATACGGATACCATCAGGCAGCATATCGAGGACTTTGTGAATGCATATAACGAGGTGGTGGACAATATTTCAAACAACTCACAGTATGACACAAAGACCCATACGGGCGGGCCACTGAATGGAGAGTCAACCGCCCGTGCTATAAAGAGCAGGCTCAGCAACATCGTTACGAGCAGGGTTGCGGGTCTTCCTCAGGATCTCAGGACCCTTGCCCAGATCGGAATTTCTACCGATTACCATACGGGTCATCTCTCTATCGACTCCGCCACCCTTAATGATAAACTTACAACCAGACTCGATGATGTTGCAAATCTCTTTACGGATTCGACATCGGGTATAGGGAATAAAGTCTATGACTATACAGACAGTGTAACCAACTCCATCGACGGAACGGTTACGATCAGGACAAAGGGCCTGCAGTCAAATGTAACCGGTATTGCAGATGATATTACCGACCTCGAGGCCCGCTTGACTCTCGTGGAGGAGGACCTTAGAAAACGGTTTGCATCGCTGGAGGCAATGCTTACGGGGATGAGTTCCCAGAGTGCTTTTCTGTCAAATCTTACAAGCAGGATGACATAAAAACCAAGGAGGTACAGAGGATGAACAGTGCGATGGAGTACAGAAGGGTGGAGATCAATACTTCCGACAAGGTGAGGATAGTCTCTTTGCTCTATGACGGAGCAATCAGCTTCATGCGGATGGCATTGCAGGGTATTGAGGATGGGGATATTGTCTCGAAGGGGCTGTATATCGGGAAGGCTACTTCCATAGTCGGTGAGCTTTCAAGTTCGCTCGACATGGAGACAGGTGGGGAGATCTCCCCGAATCTCAAGAGGCTGTATGACTTTATCCTTGACAGGCTCTTTCATGCAAATATGAGGAATGACAGGGATGCAATGGATGTTGCAATAAAGGTCCTCGATGTCCTGAGGGATGCATGGAAGGATATTGAAAAGAATCAGCATTGCAGGCCTGCTGTGGAAGGCCGGCCTTTAGGGATGGGGGTCAGGGTATGAAAAACGCTGTCTTGGGTTTTTTAAAGGAACTCCTCGACCTTGCAAAATGCCAGAGGGAGGCGCTCAGAAACGAAAGGGTAGAGGATGCCCTTGATTTGCAGGAAAAGAGGAGGGCTGTAGCAGATCGGATTCAAAAAGTTGACATTTCAAGTCTTAAGGGCGGACTTTTTGACAATTCAGGGGAAAAGATATCAGATACTGCGGAAAATATTTCCTGCAACATAAGAGACCTGCTGACCGAAATCCTCTCTGTCGACAGAGAGATAACGGCTGCCATCAGGGGGGAAATGGATTCAACCCTCGGGAAGCTAAGTGCGGTAAATAAGCTAAAGAAGGGCTTTTGCAAGCCGCTCTCCTGGGATAAAACAGGTAAAAGAGTATCAGTTAGCATCTGAGAACCCTGAATCTTCAAAAACCTGCCTCTGCTTCAATCCCTGCCGTAACCACTCATATCAAGATACCTTCAGGTGGCAAGGTATTTGCTTTATAGGTTTATGTGAAAATTATACACGTCTTAGCGCAGTGCAGGGATAGAAAGAGAAAGCGGGTAAAATCGAAGATATGTTGAGAAGAGGGAGGCCGCAAATATTGGAGAACAGCAAGTCCGGAATTGAAATTCTATCTGTCTCTCCTTCCGAACTGCACTCCGAACTATGAGAACTGGAATAATCTGGGTGTCGTATTGTTTTCTATGGGGATGCTTGCTGAGGCGGAGAATTGCTTTAAGATCGCTGTTTCATTGAAGAGCGATTTCACCGAGGCGCTGGAAAACTTGAGGAAGCTTTCAGAGTTAAAGAGTGCGGATTTCAGACAAAGCAGAACAAATCCGGAGTAATCGTAATCGACCGGGTTGGAAAACGGCCGGGTATGTTGTCAGGAGAAAGAACCATGCTTGAATCGACGGGAGAGAGGTTTGTACCGTGGGAGAAAGACCCGGTAATAAATTATGAACACCTGCACAGGTACAGGTTTGCTGAGGAATTAGTAAAAGACAAAAAGGTCCTGGATTTAGCATGCGGAGAGGGATACGGGAGTTTCATGCTCTCTGAGGATGCCGGTTCCGTATTAGGTGTGGACATAGATGATGCAGCTATAAGACATGCCACTTCCAAGTATATAAGGGGTAATCTTCAGTTCATTAAAGGCTCTATGATGGAAGTGCCGGTAGAGGGAGAGGGCCTGTTTGACGTCATAGTCTGCTTTGAGGCATTAGAGCATATAGCCGGACACGATGAATTAATGAAGCAGACAAAGAGGTTGCTTAAAAAAGAGGGTGTCTTTATAGTTTCAACGCCTAACAAGACTGTATATTCTGATGAACCGGGATACGAGAATCCATTCCATGTTAAAGAACTCGGTTTTGATGAGTTTGAGAATCTCCTAACCGCTAACTTCAAGAATATCCTCTTTTATGGTCAGAATGTTTATTCTTCTTCAAATATGTTCCCCCTTTATAAAGGCGCAACGATTTCAAGAGACTTTATGATAAAGAAAGGTGATGAAGGGTTTTATTTTTTGTCACCTGAAAAGAAGATGGCGAGGTATTTTATAGCAGTTGTCTCGGATTGTGTCTTGGAACATGACAGGGCCATAGGGAACTCTCATCTTGTAGACATCTCCAACACCCTCATTTGCTATAAAGATGATCAAATCACCGACCTTGAAGCAGTTATCAAGGATAAGACCGATCAAATCGCCGGCTTTGAATCAGTTATCCAGGATAAGAATGATCAAATCGCCGGCCTCGAAGCAACCATACAAGAGATGTCGGGCTCGATACAAAAAATACAAGGTGTGTTGCCGGCGCTGGGAAAGGTACTGAAGCGGCTTGAAAAGGAAGCGGGTTCATCAAAACTATCAGTGGAGACAGGTGAGTTATGCTTCGCTCTCGGATTAATAGAGAGTGCCGGAAGTTTCTTTGAGAAAGCCCTGTCGTTAAACCCCGAAAACACCGATGCATTGAACAACCTCGGAGTATTGGGTTTTCAATCCGGAGATTATGATGCTGCCAGAGGTTGTTTTATAAAAGCACTTGAAATTGATCCTGACAATGAAGAGGCCAAGGCAAACCTTGCAATGTTGTCTGAGACGCTGAAGGTCCTGACAGGTGAAAAAGATATTAAAGTTCCACAGATATCTTTGATGGATGTCGAAGAGAAAAGAATAGAACCCACAGATGATGCGACCGTCTCTATTATAATACCAACATTAAATGCGGGTAATGACCTGGTAACTCTTCTGCCCATGCTCAGGAACCAGAAAGGAATTAAGGATATAGAGGTTATTGTAGTAGATTCGGGGAGTACCGATGAGACCCTTGAACTTGTGAAAGAACACGATGCAAGGTTAGTGGAAATCACCCCTGAGAGGTTTTCCCATTCTTATGCAAGAAACCTTGGAGCCGGGTTAGCCTCTGGAAAGTATATACTTTTCATGACTCAGGATGCCTTACCGTCATCTGATTTCTGGCTTTATGAGATGTTGAATGCATTACAGAATAATGAAGCTGTTGCTGTTTCATGTATGGAATCACCACGGGAGGATGCGGATTTGTTCTACAGGATTATCTCCCGGAACCATTATAGATTTTTAGAGGTGGATGTAAGGGACAGGCTTTTATCACGACCAGAGGTGGAGAATTACGTAACGTTAAGAAAGAACGGGCAGTTATCTGATATAGCCTGTCTTATATTGAGGAGTGTTTTTGAGAAGTATAAGTTCAGGCGCGACTATGCAGAGGATCTGGATCTCGGGATAAGGCTTATAAGAGATGGCCTCAAAATTGCTTTTCTCGGTTCTACATCTGTTATTCATTCTCACAATAGACCGGCATATTATCACCTGAAGAGGGCGTACGTAGACACTTTGTCCCTGGCGACTATTTTCCCGGACCTTCCAATGCCGTCTGTATCCCTTGGGATAGAGAATTTTATGAGGGATATTATTTTTACGTACAATGCTGTAAGTTCTCTTATAACTGAAGAACTAAGCGCTATAAATATCCCTTGTAATATGGGGGCCTTTACCGGTATCTTTATTCAAAGATTTGAGAGGGCCGTGAAGTATGGATATCCTGCCTCTGCCGGCGTAGCTGACAATCAATATGTTGATAATGAATTCAGGTCTTTTTTGGGCAGGATCTGTTCCCGGTATGAGAGCAAAAGAAATCAATGGTCCTCTAACAGTATTCTTGTTCAAGCGATGCAGGGTTTTATCGGTTCGGCCTTTGAGTATATGAGAAACACCTATGATTTAATAGATGACCATCTGCTTGAGGATTTCAAGTCGTGCATTTATAAGGCGTTTGCATATCAGGTGGGAGCACATTCAGCATACTGTTATCTGAAAACTCCTGACAGCAAAAGAAAGGAAATATTAAAAGATTTCAACAGAGAGTTGACCGTGGGGGTTTAAATATGAAGGTCCTTTATTTGGTGCATCAGTTTTATCCTGAGTATTATACCGGGACGGAGAAGTTTGTATTAAACATGGCGATGATGATGCAAATGCTGGGACATAAGGTAAAGGTTGTCACGTACAGTTTTTACGGGGACTCGTTTTATGATCGGAGTGATGGAAGTATCCTGATTAAGGAATTTTTATATAAAGGAATCCCGGTGGTGGCTTTGAGGCATAAGGAAATTCCCGGGGATTTGGGGTATGGTTTACAAAATAAAGACATGGCCGAGGCAGCGGAGAGTTTAATTTCAAATGAAAAACCGGACATAGTCCATGTTGGGCATTCTATGAGAGTAGGCGAATTTGTAAAGGTTGTAAGGTCGTTCGGGATACCCTATATCGCAACACTTACGGATTTTTGGCTGCTTTGCCCCAAGGCTGTTTTATTTACTTCTGAAGGCGATTTATGTGCAGGTGCAGAGAATGGAGATGCCTGTCGGAAACTCTGTCCTGAAATTCCAGGGGAATTAGTTGTTCAAAGAATAAAGTCGGCAAGAGGTGTTTTGTTTGATGCAAAAAGGGTTGTATCTCCATCCAGGTTCGTTTCAAGCATGTTTAGAAGAGAAATCAGAGATCTTAATGTAGGCATTGTAAATCACGGTATGAGCTACGGGAAAATTAAAAAGAACAAAAAAGTTTATAAAAAACAGGATAGGCTTACTTTTTTTTACGGTGGGTCGTTTAATCATCATAAAGGTGTTCATGTTCTTATAGACGCCTTTAAAAGGGTAACTGCAGACGGTGTTTCTCTTAAAGTGTATGGTTCAGGGACCGACCAGCTGTATGTCGATGCAATCAAGGATGTGGCTAAGGATGATAAGAGGATCGAGTTCTGTAGTGTGTTTTCCGAGAACCAGATCGGGGACATCCTTGCTAATGTCGACGTTGTTATCGTACCTTCACTCTGGTATGAAAATTATCCGCTGGTATTGCATGAATCACTTGCCTGTAATGTGCCGGTAATAGCTTCTAATGTTGGAGGGATGGCTGAAAAAATAAAAAACGGGATCAATGGTTTTACTTTTCAATTAGGCAAATCCGGGCATTTGAAAGAAACTCTTGAGATGTTGATAAACAACCCGGAGATACTAAATGTGCTGAAAAATAATATAAAAAACTACATAATACCGACTGTGGAACAGGAGGCGTATGTTTATGAGAAAGAATATAAATCCATCTATGCAAACCAGCAAAGGAACAGCTAAGTGCCGGTATCTGTATCTCATAATATATCTATGGTGACGACAAAAAGCGGTAAGTTTTCATTAAGGGTTACCTGTGATAACGGATCAATAAAGACCCTCCACAGCCTCTATGACCCGGAGGCCGAGGCAACGGCCGTTGTTGATGCCTTTCGGTTTGACGGCAGGGGGATTCTGGTGGTCCTGGGTCTGGGGCTTGGTTATCATCTGAAGGAGTTGGTGCAGCGGTTCCCTGAGGCGGAGATTCTGGTGGTCGAGGCAATGCCGGGGATATATGAGCTTGCAAAGGAGCATGGGGTGATATCCGGGCTTGCTGGAAGAATTACATTCATGGTTGGTCTTCCTTTAAAAGAGGCGATTAAAGAGATCACGAGACATCAGGTAAGGCTCGGGATGGTCCCGTTAGAGGTTTTTCCACTGTCCTCAGCCATGTCTGCCTTCCCTGGTTACTATAATTCCGTTTTTGCCTCATTGAAGAACACAATCGCTGTAAAACTGTGGGATAGATTGCGGTATCCCAAGTTCAGGGAAGATGTCATCAGTGTTGTAATGATTGACTTTGGCTATTTCCTGACCCGTGAGATAGAGCGTGCACTTGTACGCCTCGGCCATAAGGTTATAAAGGTGCCGGTAAGCAAGGGAGACAGCGGTGAGGTTGTTGTCTCTATGTTGATTGACGGGATACTGAGGTTTAAGCCTGATTTTATTCTTGCCATAAATCATTTAGGTCTTGATGAGGATGGGGTATTGACCTCCTTCCTGAAATCAATAGATATGCCGTTGGCATCATGGTACGTAGACAGTCCCAACCTTATTGTCAGGGCCTTTGACAGAAATGTATCCCCTTATGTCTCCCTCTTTTTATGGGACAGGGCGTATATACAGGATATGGAGGCAATGGGTTTTGAGTCAGTCCGATACCTCCCGCTTGCCACAGACGACAGGGTCTTCAGGCCTGCAAGGGGCAGGAGGATAGGCCCCGGTTGCAGTCAGTGCGATGTTGCTTTTGTGGGCAACTCCATGGTGGTCCCGGCAATGGAGAGCATGAAGAAGGTTCCGGGAGGGCTCCATTGCCTCATTGAGAAGATATCACTGCTTCTGAGTTCAGAGAGGGTTTTTTTTGATGCGGTACTGGCAACTCTGAAAAGGGAAGATTTGGGTATGTTTAATTCCCTCTTGGTTCAAGAAAAGCTTGATTTCGAGGCTGCTGTCCTCTGGAGGGCGACGTTGCTTTATCGCCTCTCCTGTATAAAGGCTTTGAGAGAGTTCAGCCCTGTTATCTATGGAGATAAACAATGGAAGGAGTTGCTGCCTGATGGATACGGGCTTGAGCCCCCTCTGCACTATTACAATGAACTCCCCGTCTTTTATAATGCCTGTAAGATAAACTTTAATGCCACAAGCCTTCAGATGTTGGGATCTGTAAACCAGAGGGTCTTTGATGTTCCGGCATGTGGTAGTTTTCTCCTGACAGACCACCAGGAGGCGATAGAGGAACTCTTTGATGTAGGGAAAGAGGTTGTCACTTACAGAGACAGGGGTGAGATTCCCGATCTATTGAGGTTTTATCTCCGCAATCCAAAAGAAAGGGAAGTAATCGCCCGAAAGGGCAGAGAGAGGATTCTCAGGGAACACACATACAGACACAGGCTTAACAGCATGATTCACTTTATGAAAAACAGGTATAAATAGAGTCTGTGTATAAATGTCGAACAGTTGTCGTTATTCCGTCATTCCGGCTTGTCCGGAATCCTTCTTAAAGAACGATTCCCGGCTCCCGAATGCATTCGGGATTGCGGGAATGACAAATGACTGTAATTTATACACAGACTCTAAATAAAATAACTTATCAAGGCTGATAGACCTGATGCGTTATATAATTTGCAAGGTTAGGCCTAAAATACTTTAGTATGGAACTACAGATACCAAATATTTAATTCGAGAGGGGCTAAATGAAGCAAGACTGTATAATAGTTTTGGGAATGCATAGAAGTGGGACGTCAACTCTTATGGGTGTATTGAATATTTTGGGTGTAAAGTTGGGTTCAAACTTAATGAATCCTGCGAAAGATAATCCAAAAGGATTTTTTGAAAATAATAGCATAGTGCAGGTAAATGAAAAGATATTGAGGAGTTTAAATTCATCATGGCATGATCTGTTTTCGTTTTCAGAAGATTGGTGGAATCAAAAGTGTTTAAATGTTTATAAAAAAGAAATAATAGAGAATATAGCCAAAGAATTTAAAAAACCGGAGGTTTTTGGTATAAAGGATTCACGCCTATGTATATTACTCCCTTTCTGGAAAAAAATATTTGAAGAACTAAACCTAAAACCTCATTATATTATTTCTGTAAGAAATCCATTGGAAGTTGCTGATTCATTAAAAAAAAGAAATGGATTTTCCATTGGAAAATCGATGCATTTATGGATGAAATATATGTTGAATGCAGAATACTATAGCAGAGGTTATCCAAGGACCTTCTCAAGGTATGATGATCTGCTAAAGGATGCAAAACAGGTTATAGACAAAATTACCTGTACTTTAGATATCAAGCTATCAAGATCGTTTCCGGAGGTAAAGGAAGAAATAGAATCTTTTATAGACCCGGAGATGAAACATCATAACTTTGACGGCAACTTTATTGGTAATAACATTGCCCCTGTAGTTTCTGTGTTGAACCATCTTTTTAATGAATGTTCTACAAGAGATAGTGTTGATGAATCAATCACAAAGACATTTGATGATATCAGGATGCAATTGCAAAAGGAACAGCCGAATCCCCGGATAAAACCGTTAAATCCATCATCAACTATATCATCTACAGACTCAATGGCTGCTGACTACCTTCATGCTGAACTAAAGGATGTAGAGGCTATAATCCCGGAAGATGCAAAGAGAATCCTGCATGTGGGCTCTGGAGAGGGTTACCTTGGCAGAAGGCTTTTGGAGAAGGGTGCAGGTGAAGTAGTTGGCGTAGATATTTTCCCGGATGTGTGCGAAAGAGCTGAAAAAAATCTGACAGGGGTTTTATGTGGAGATATAGAAGAAATTGAACTTCCGTTTAGTGAGGGATATTTTGATTGCATAATTTTAGCGGACATACTGGAGCATCTGAAAGACCCTCTATCCACATTAAGAAAACTCAGGAAGAGTCTTTCTGCTTCAGGTGTTGTTGTGGCGAGTATTCCAAATATCAGATTCTATAGCATTATAAATATGCTGGTTGAAGGATACTGGAAATATGAAGACTCCGGCATCCTTGATAGGACCCATCTGAGATTTTTTACTAAAAAAGATATGGAAGAGCTCTTTGCAGATGCCGGGTTTGAGCTTACAGGGCTGACTGCCAATATTGATCCGGCATATAATTTATTAAAAGATCCCCTTTCAGGCGAGATATCCTTTGGCAGGGTCTCTTTGAGGGGGCTTACCCCCGAGGAGTTAAAGGACCTCTTTGTATTTCAATATCTGTTAAAGGCACAGAAGGCGGGGGTTGAGGTTCGGAGATTGGACGGTGCTGTAACGACCGCCATTGAAGCAGGGAATCTTGACAAGGCAAAGAAGTTGCTTGAAGAGTATTTAGCTCTTCACCCGGTTGATATCAATGTCCTTTTAAAACGTGCGGAAGTGTGCTGTGGGCTTGGCCTGTTGGATAAGGCCATGGAGGATCTTGAAAAAATCCTTATATTTGAGCCTGATAGAGAAGATGCACTGGAGTTGAGAGAAAAGATTCTTGATTGTAAGATACAATGAAGGCAAAAATGTCAAAACTGAAAGACGGATTATCGGTTGTTGTAATAGCTAAGAACGAAGAGAATATTCTTAACCGGACCTTAAGACATATAACGGGCATTGCTGACGAGATCGTCTTTATTGATACAGGGTCTCATGATAATACCGTCGAAATTGCCGGGAAATTCAGATGCAGGACTTTTGAATTTCAATGGTGTGATGACTTTTCAAAGGCCAAGAATTTTGGGGTTGAACAGGCAAGATACAAATGGATCCTGAATATTGATTGCGATGAGGTTCTGTATGATAAGAATGCGAAGCTGCTTATAGAGAAAGCTTGCAGGATAAACAATAAACCGGCGTATATTATATGGCAGGACAACTTGTATGATAATGGTGGTGTCGGACAGGTTAAGGTAATGAGATTATTCAGAAACGACCCCGGAATCAGATTTAGAAACCATGTTCATGAAAGTATTTGTGAATCGGTGTATAGAAACTGGCCGGGATATAAGCCTGAGGTAGTAGATATTCATCTAAGGCATTATGGACACCTCTCCTTCAATGCCACAGGTAAGCATGAAAGAAATATCGGAATTTTACGAAAGTGGATAGAATCCGATCCGGACAATATATATGCAAATTATAAGTTGGCAATGACCCTTTTTGAAACAGGCAGGATAGAAGAATCCCTGCCGCAATTTGAAAAGACATTTGACGTCATCTCTGAAGTGAAAGATAAAAACACGTATCCTTTTATCGGAGATTTTATGAACTTTTATTACAGGATACTCGTTGACAGCGGCTTTGCTGAGAAAGCCTGCGGGTTGAGAGGCATCGTGGAGGCCTGGGTATAAGAGGGCAAAAACGGAGTCGAGCTCTCCGACCAAAGGTCGGGGCTTTCGGCAAGGTGCTTTGAAACCGCCCGGTATGCATAATTTATATGCACGGTATATATTGCGGGCCGGTAACTGCCTGATTCAGATGGGTGATATGCCGTTGCCGGGGACTGTAAGGTCATGATATACGATACCTTTATATTTTTTGATGAGCTTGATCTCCTGGAGATCAGGCTTCATGAGCTGAGCGATGTGGTGGACTTTTTTGTACTTGTTGAGTCCACAGAGACATTCAGCGGAAAGAAGAAGGAACTCTGTTACCAGAAAAACAAAGGTCGGTTTAAAGCCTTCCGGGACAGGATAATACATGTAATAGTGGACGATATGCCGGTTACGGAGAATCGGTGGCAGCGGGAGATATATCAGAGAAACGCTATCATGAGGGGGCTTGAAGATTGTGATCAGGGGGACACAATCCTGATATCGGATGTCGATGAAATACCCTCACCGGAGGGGGTGGTCAGGAACATGTCCGGCGGTGCAAAGGTGTTTAAACAGAGACTCTACTACTACTATCTCAACTGTCAGGCGGAAGTCTCCTGGAACGGGACGGTTATGATCGGGTATAAGCATATTTCAACCCCTCAGGATATAAGGGATCTGAGGGAGGCTCTTCCGGAAATAGATTGCGGGGGCTGGCATTTTTCCTATCTCGGGGGCGTGAAAAAGATAATAGAAAAGATTGAATCCTTTTCCCATGCGGAGGTTGATAATTCATATTATAAGGATATCACCAGGCTTCAGGAAAAGATTGAAAGAGGTAAGGACCCCTTTGACAGGGGGTACACGTACCGGTTTGTTGGTTTTGACAAGGTCTATCCCTGCTACCTGCTTAAGAACCTCGCTAAGTTCAGACATCTTATTAAAGAGTCCGACGGCGATTCGGGTAAAATGCCTGTTGCACGGAACAGGGGGCTGTCGGGGAATGACAAGTGCGCACTATCTCCCGGTTTTGATGATGAGAAGATTGAACCGGGCTCAATATTTACCGGGAATATGGAGGCCCTGAAAGAGGTGGATCCTGAACTGGTCTTGCTTCTTAAGGAGGCAATAGGAACAGGCGATTGCCGGGTGTTTGATGCGCGCAATGGTGAGAAGACGTTGCGCGTCGTCGGCCTGACCCTTCACAGCCTCTACAGGCCGTCGGAGGAGGCCGGTGTATGGGCCGCTCATTACAGGGATGCAGTAGACGGATCGCAGGTGCTCTGCGTGTTCGGTTTTGCCTTTGGTTATCACATTGAGAGGTTATGCAGGATGACGGAGAGTGAAATCGTGGTTTTCGAGCCGCGTCTTGATGTCCTGAAGGAGGCCTTCAGGCACAGGGATCTGAGGGAGGTCATAGGAAGGGTCAGGTTTATAACAGGTGGGAACCTGCCGGTTGTTAAGGAGGGTTTTGACATCCTTGAACACACCCCGTCGGTAAGGCTGAGCCCTGAATACTTCGAGAGGGTCCGGGACAGGCTGAATGTAATCAAGAAGATAAGACGGGGCTTGAGGATAGCAGTGGTCGGTCCCATCTACGGCGGCTCTCTTCCTGTGACGGAGTACTGTGTGAAGGCCCTGAGGAGGCTTGGTCACAGGGTTGATTATATCGACAACAGCGCCTATAGGGACATATTCCACTCCATTAATGCCATAACATCCAAAGGGGTGCATCAGGGGGCACTCAGGACTGCCTTTGTGAGGTTTGCCTCAGAGGCAGTGCTTGCAAGGTGTGATGAGTGGAAGCCGGATCTCCTGTTTGCCCTTGCACAGGCGCCGCTTGAGGCTGAGGGCATCGAGAGGCTCAGGGGTACAGGATTGAAGACCGCATTCTGGTTTGTCGAGGACTTCAGATGCATGGAGTACTGGCGGGGGGCTGCGCAGTCCTATGACTACTTTTTTACGATCCAGAAAGAGGAGATACTCCGGGAACTCAGTGGTCGTAAGGGGCAAGGTGTTCATTACCTCCCCATGGCTGCTTCACCTGATGTGCACAGGGGGATGGACCTGACGGAGGAGGATATCGGGGAGTACGGAAGTGATATCTCCTTTGTCGGTGCCGGATACAGAAACAGGCGGAAATTCTTTGAGGGGCTCCTTGATTTTGACTTCAGGATTTGGGGAAATGAATGGGACACGGGCGGCCCCGTGGGTGCTCTGCTTCAGAGGGATGGTGAAAGGATAGGCACTGAGGAGACAGTGAGGATTTTCAATGCAACAAAGATAAACATCAATCTCCATTCCTCGGCATACCATGACGGTGTCAACCCCTATGGGGACTTTGTTAATCCCAGGACCTTCGAGATCGCAGCATGCGGGAGATTCCAGCTTGTTGATTACCGCCGGTATATCCCGGAGATGTTTAAGATAGGAGAAGAGATTGTATGCTTTAACGGCCTCGATGACTTAAGGAAAAAGGTCGGGCATTACCTTGACAACCCTGCGGAAAGGGAGGAGATAGCAAAGAGGGCTTCCGATCGTGTAAGGAAGGAACACACCTATGAGCACAGGATGGAGGAGATGATGGATTTTATCGTTGAGACGGGATTCGAGCCGCCGCTCCGGAGGTCCGGTAGAGAGGATGTCCGGGAACTGGTGGAGAAGGCTGGAAAGGATTCCGAGCTCGGCAGGTATCTGATGAGGTTGGCTGACAGGGCAGAGGTGAGTATTGAGGATATCGTGGAGGGAATACATGAGGGTGAAGGGGACCTTTCCAGGGTTGAGAAGCTTTTTATACTTATGAACCAGATGAAGAACCAATACCTTGTAAAGCAATGAGGACCTGCCTGTGAAAGAGGTGATCATAATCAACCTGACCCGCATGGGAGACCTGATACAGAGCACCCCCGTGATCATGGGGCTTAAGGAGAGGTACCCGGGGGTAAGGATCACCCTTCTTGTGAGTGAGACTTTTGTTGAGATATGCAAATACATCCCATTGATCGACAGGGTCTTTACGCTCAAGATTAACGATATTGTGAATGCCCTCGGGGAAGGGGGGATAATTGAATGTTACAGACACATTGAAGGGGTAATCTCCGTGATCAACGATACCTTTTATGATCTTGCGATCAACTTCACCCATTCCATGGACAGCGCCGTCCTTACATCCCTGATAAGGGCAGGGGAGATAAGGGGAATCAGCATTGATCCACAGGGCCACAATGTAAAGAGACACCCCTGGATCAGGTACTTCTTTAATGTGATCCCGGCAAGGGACTACAATCCCTTTCACCTCTGCGATATGCACCTTAAGGTCAGCGGCGTTATGCCTGAAAGGAAGGGCCTGTACCTGGAAGTGCCGAGAGACATTGAAGACTGGGTCGATCATCTTCTCGGAAATGAAGGTTTGTCGGAAGGTGATTTTGTCGTGGGGCTGCAGCTCGGGGCAAGCGCCGGGGACAAGAGATGGCCGGTGGAATCCTTTGTAAAGACAGCGGAGATGCTCTCCTTAAGACTCGGTGCAAAGGTGGTTCTTACCGGTTCAAAGGAGGAGGCGGAACTGGGGAGGAGCTTTGAGTCACTGATAAGGACGGACTGCCTGAACTTTATCGGCAAGACCGATCTCAAGGAGCTTGCCGCATTGATAAAGAGCTGCAACCTCTTCATCAGCAATGATACCGGGCCCCTCCATATTGCAACCGCCGTTGGTACAAAGACGATCAATATCTCACTCGCTTCGGTTCATTTCAGGGAGACCGGTCCCTATGGAGATGGACATTATGTAATCAGGGCGGAGATCCCCTGCAGTCCCTGCGGGTTTAAGACAGGCTGCAAGGACCCGGTCTGCAAGAGGCTGGTCTCTCCTGATATGGTTTATGAGCTTGCGAGAATGGTTAGGGACGGAGGTGATATGGAGTTTATCGAACCATCTGTGTTCCATGATGACATACAGGTTTACCGTTCCATGTTTGACCGTGACGGTCTGATCGAGTATAAACCCCTGATCAGGAGGAGGCTTACCAAGGAGATTTTTTATATAATACTCTTCAGGAAATCATGGCAGCTTGTACTGGATCGGAAGGACACTGAGAGTACCGATGAGTTTTTAAGCCCCCTGATGAAGAAGATGCTCGCTTGGTATGATGTGGATCCTGAGGAGATAGCCGGTTTTACCGCGGTTGAGAGGAAGGCGCTTAAGGGACTTCTGGACCTCTCTGACGCAGCATCCTCGGTTATAGGGGTCATATCGAGGGAGTCAGGTAAGGAAGGGGCAGACGGCTCGCTTATCAGGGAGCTGTGGAAGAATATTTCCTTGATTGACGGGGAGATTGAGAAGCTCTGTTACTCGCATCCGCCCCTGAAAGCCCTGCTGCTGATGTTCAGGTACGGTATGGAGAGTCTTGAGGGCGATGATATTGCAGCACTTGCAGGAGGTGCTCAGGTTCTTTATAATGACCTGAGAAAACATGCACGGATCCTCCTGGAATCCCTGGAGTTGTTGGCCGGCACACCACAGTTGACGGAAGATGTGGTATCCGGTTGATAAAAAGCAGGCAGGCAATAACAGGCGTCTCTTCAGGTAGGTGTATGGGAGAATAAATAGAGTCCGTGTATAAAGTAGAACAGTAGTCGTTTTTCCGTCATTCCGGCTTGTCCGGAATCGTTCTTTAAGAAGGCTTCCGGACTCGCTTCGCTTGCGGGAATGACGTTTATACACAGACTCTAAATAGAGTCTGTGTATAAACTGCTGTTTTATATTATTGTCATACCCGAAGTCTGTAGTCGGGTATCCAGAAGTTACTGAAAAGACTGGATTCCCGCCCAACAGACCGCGGGAATGACGGCTCTATTGTTGACTTTATACACAGACTCTAAATAATGCAGGATAAACCGTCCCGGAGGCTTTCGGGACACGGAGAAAACGGATGTCGGGAGAGCCAACAGGGTTAATCCCTTTGCAGTCATACAGGCACGTGAACGGGCCGAAAACATGAGATCGTGAAAGGAGTAACGATATGGTGGAAAGAGGAGCAAACAACAGGGAATTGGAGTTGAAAGAGGCGATAATGAAAAGCCTCGATGATATCCCGGAGATAATAGACGAACTCGATGACAGTCTGGGCAGGACTGCTGCTGCATTAAGGATTGGTCAGGATGAAGAGGTCTTCGGTCGCCTGTCGCAGGGTTTGGACGGCCTTAAATACCTGGTGCAGTACATAGGCGAACTCACTAACGGACTGAAGCATTTGGAGGGTTGTGGGCAGGAAGTGCCTGTTGACAGTATCTCTTGCTGGGAAAGGTCAGCGGGTCTCTTTAAAGAGATGCTCGCCTGTTTTGAATCAGAGGACTGGGTGTCTGTATCCGACATGATAGAGTATGAAATAAGGCCACTGCTGAAAGAGGGTCGCCAGGGTCTTGTTGCCGTAAGAGATGGCCTTGACAACCGTTGTGAACCATAGCAAGACGGCAAGCCAGTTAGCCTGCTTTTTTTAAGGTGACGCCATGCGCTCTGCGCTTATATCTTGAAGTCAAGCTCTCCGACCAAAGGTCGGAGCTTGCCAATGTAAGGAAAATTTGATTAATTACATTCCTTGCCTTCATCCCGACCAAAGGTCGGGGCTTTCGGCAAGGTGCATTGTAATCGCGAGGCTGAAAGAAGAAGTTTTTTAAGCTTCACGATTCCTCACGATTTAAAAAAACAAAAAGAATTTATCTTTAGACAGGATTAACAGGATAAAAGAGAGAGATAAAAATTGTTGTTTAATCAGTACATCCTGAAACATCCTGTGCATCCTGTCTAAAAAAGTTTTGTATGTTTTGTACTTGCGGCAGGTAACGCTATGCCCTATGCGCTATGCGAGTAAAGCCAGCAAGCCTGTTAGCTTGTTAGCCTGCCTGCCAGCTTTCTTACCCTCCCATAGCCTCTCTTATATCCATTCAACTAAAGTTTTTCTTTGAATGGCCGATATAGCTTTTAAAAGGGGTAATGATTAGATGATTTTCATCAACGGACCTTTGTAAGTATTTCAGTGAATTTCATGAAGGATGAGTGGATGGATATAACGCTTGATCTCAGGGAACGGGGGTCCACAGGTGATGTGTCCCGGGAGGAGCCTCTGCATCCCCTCGACATTGTATTAATGCTCTATGATGGTATGGTGGAGTTTCTTGTGCGGGCGATTAAGGCGATAAATGACGGGGCCATGACGGAGAAATCGCGCTCCCTTTCTCGGGTGATTGCCATAATCGAGGGACTTTACGGCAGCATCGATGCCGAGGCAGGGGGACAAGTGGCAGGGAATCTTGGCGAGTTGTATTGTTTCCTGATGAAAGAGGTCTCCATTGTCGACCTTACGTCCGACGTTGAAAGGCTCCGAAGGGCTTTGGATATTATTATTACGCTCCGTGATGCCTGGAGGGAGGTGGGGGTCTCAAGAGAATCCTAAAGTTTTCCGGAAAATGTCCGATACATACAGTAGGCAGGGTGTTGAAAGACAGAGAGGTGGTGTGCGGTTCTTTGGATTTCAATATCCGGTGTTTAAGTGAAAGGAGTCAGAAGTGACGATTCTGCCGTCTCAGATAAACTCGATGCTGAAGCTCTATGCAAAACTGTCCAGGTCTAATTCTTCTCTCCTTGACAGTACCTCTTCTCCTTTGCAGGAGGTGGATGATGTCGTGGAGATATCGAATGAGGCGAAGCGCCGTCAGATAAATGAGGATACAAAGATGGAGGTAATAAAAAAGATAAAGGAGACGGTGGGAAATGCAAAGGGAGAGCTTTAGAATCCTGGTTATAGATGATGATGAGATAGCGCGGGACGTGGTTGTGAGTCTTCTTTCAAAAGAGGGCTTTTTAGTTCATTCTGCAAAGGATGGGCTGGAGGGTATATCCGCCCTCAGAAGGGAGTACTTCAACCTTGTTATTACCGATCTCAAGATGCCCGGTGCAGATGGTATCGAGGTGCTTAAATCCGCTGTAAAGCTGAATCCCGGTGCAGCGGTGGTCATCCTTACCGCTTACGGTACCCTGGATAATGCCCTTGAGGTGATGAAACTTGGGGCATACGACTATATAACCAAGCCCTTCAAACTCCAGGAACTGTTGATTGTTGTTGAGAATGCAATAAACAGGGCAGCCCTGATCGAGGAGAACGAGGAATTGAGGAAGCACCTCCGCGAGACGTACAGGGATCTCGATGCGGTGAAGTCAACAGTGGCTTCAAAAGGCCCGGAGGTTACATTAAACATGCTCGAGAGGATACTGAGGCTGAAAGAGATGGGTATTATTGATGCCGTTGAGGTGGATGTCTTGAAGAAGAAGCTGATACAGGGAGAGGCCGGTGCGACGGGTATTGGTGGTAGATGATGAAGATATTGTGAGGGATGTCCTTTCCGAGATGGTGGAGACAGCAGGGCCGTACAAGGCCGAAACAGCCGTCGATGGTATGGATGGTCTCGATAAGATCAGTGGCGGGGCTTATGACATAGTCTTCACTGACCTTAAGATGCCGAACCTGGGGGGTATTGCCTTTATGGAACGGCTCAGGGAGCTGAACCCTGCCATCCCGGTCGTGGTAGTGACAGCCCATTCCCATCTTGATACTGCACTTTCTGCAATGAGAGAGGGCGCTTCGGACTTTATTACCAAGCCCTTCAATTTCAGTGACATCAAGTATGTGCTTGAGAGGGTCAGCCGTGAACGGGACATCCTGAAGAGCATCTCCGACGACGGTGACAGGGGAAAGCTGATTAAAACCCTGAATTCGGCGCTCTATAAAAAGCTTCACGAGATAAACAACCTCTTCGCAATCAGTCTCGAACTTGATGAACTCAGAGACAACAATAGTGTCTATGAACGTCTCCCCTCCATGGTCGCAAGGCTCCTGAAGGCAAGGACCGTGATACTGATGCGTGCCGAAAATGACTCTGTTGTTGCCGACCATTGCATTGGTGAGGTTCTGGATTTCGAGATGCCCATAGCCGGGAGCGTCTTCGGTGAGGTGGCTGACAGGAGGATGCACCGCCTCATACAGGTTGGCGAGAGGAGCCCCATTTATGGAACGGTTCTGAAGACTGATTTCCTTATAATCCCCCTGTTGCTCGGTGAAGAGACTCTTGGATTCCTCTGTATTACCGACAAGTCGGAAATCTACAGCTTTACCGATGATGAGGTGAACCTCGCCACCACACTTATGCATAAGGTATCGTTACGACTTGAGAACAATGCACTTTATGAGGTTACCTGCAGTAACCTCATAAATACCCTTGAGACGCTGGTTCTTACAATAGAAGCCCGTGACTCCTATACAAAAAAGCATTCAGAACGGGTAACGTCGATAGCCCTCGAAATTGCAGGAGAGGTTGAATGCACCACGGAGGAGACGGACGCCATACGTTTCGGCGGCTATTTACACGATATCGGGAAGATCGGGGTCAGGGACATGATCCTGTTGAAACCTTCAAGGCTTACGGATGCAGAGTTCGAGGAGATCAAGAAACACCCGGTTATAGGGGACAATATCGTTTCTCCTTTGGGTTCCTTCCCGATGGAGAGGCTTCTTATAAGGCATCACCATGAACGGTTTGATGGTAAGGGCTACCCCGACGGTCTTGCAGGCGAGGATATCCCGAGGATAGCGAGGATTCTGTCTGTTGCAGATACATATGATTCCATGACATCGACAAGACCTTACAGGACGGGGCTGAGGCACGATGTGGCGATCGACGAGATCAAACGATGTGCAGGGACCCAGTTCGATCCGGAAATAGTAAGGGCTTTTATTCAGACGCCCACTGGGCAGGGAGGAGGAGATTAATATGAAACCTGACACTATGGTGCGGATCAGGTCCGGGGACGGTAAGGCCGGCTGCACAGGAAGGGTCCTCCGGACGAATGGTAATATTTGTGCTGTTGAATCAGGAGATTTCCCCGCTGAACTCATCGGTAAAAGGGTCTTTATCCGGCAGGATGATGTCTCAACAGGGGCGCTCGTCAGGGATTACAGGGACGGTGAGATACTGCTCGATACCTCTTATGATGACACGAGGTCCTTTTTCAGGGTGGATGATGTCATGCCCCTGAAGATCAGAAAGGCAGGGGAGAGCCCAAAGTGTTCATCGCGCTTCCTTTCCCCCTCCTTTACAACTGAGGGGGTTGACCTTAAGGGTCTCGACTCTCAGGAAGATCCACTGACAGACCTTCTCAAGGCGATCAATTCAAAGCTTGATTTTCTGATTAATACAGTGATGCTGAAAGAAGAAGGACTTGATTATGAGTATACTAAACCGGTAAATATATCTGCAACGGGGATGAGATTCAAGTTTCGGGAAGAGATGAAGCCGGGTGACATCGTAGAGATGAAGATGGTTCTTCCCACTTATCCCCCTGTTGCAATACTCACGTATGGAGAGGTTGTGAGGACAAACAAGGTCCCGAAGGACGATGGGACCATCTATGAAACGGCGGTGAGGTTTACGGAGATGACGGAAGAGGTCAGGGAGGAGATAATCCAGTATACCCTCAAGAGGCAGCGGGACGTCATAAAGGGTAAAAAGGAAGAAGCATGATTTATGGACAGGGCGAGTCTGATAGGGTTGTTCCTTGGTATAGCCGCTGTTGCGGGTGGTACGCTGCTGGAGGGAGGGGATCTCGGGTTTATCCTGCAACCGGCGGCGGCCGCAATAGTGTTTGGAGGGACCCTCGGGGCTACACTCCTGAGTTATTCCCTCCCGGATATAAAAACGGCCTTTTTTTCACTTGGGGATGTCTTCTTTGACCGGGACGCCGACTCCCATTACTATATCAACCAGCTGGTACATCTCTCCAACATCTCAAGGAAGAAGGGTCTTGTGGCAATTGAGCCATATCTATCCGGGATTGAAGACCCCTTCTTCCGTAATACCCTTGCCCTTGCCGTGGATGGGATCGGACAGAGGCTCCTGAGAGAGACCGTGGAGGAAGAGATATTTACGTATGAGGGCCGGAGGTTAAAACAGTCGAGAGTTTATGAGACAGCAGGGGGGTTTGCACCCACTATAGGAATTATAGGGGCCGTGATAGGCCTGATTCACGTGATGCAGAACCTCTCCGAACCGTCCAGGCTCGGAGAGGGGATAGCCGTTGCCTTTGTATCCACTGTATACGGGGTCGGCATTGCCAACCTTTTCCTTCTGCCGATTTCAAAGAAGATAAGGAACAGGATGAACAGGGAGATCCTGATAAAGAGACTCGTTCTTGAGGGGGTCTCCGGTATCCAGTCAGGTCTGCATCCGGCATATCTGAAGGAGAGGCTCCTCTCCTTTATTGAGAAGGACAGGGACGGGATCGCCTGATATGAAGAGACACCGGATTGAGGATGATGAGAACCCCGACCGCTGGGTAGTTTCCTATGCGGATTTTATTACGCTCCTCTTTGCCCTTTTTACCATTCTGTACGCACTCAGTGTCGTTGATACGGAGAAGCTTCAGGAGTTCTCAAACTCCCTCAGGGATGCAATGAGACAGGGTAGTGTATCGGATGTTCCACTTACTTCCAGGCGGGTAGCGCCCATACAGGAGGTAAACGGTCGTATTGTTTCAGGCATCCGGGGAATAATTGAGAGGGAACAAAAGGATATATCGGTAAGGACCGACAGGAGGGGCGTGGTTGTTTCCATCGGAGAGAGTTTCCTCTTCCCCTCAGGCTCAACGGATATCAAGGAGTCCTCCATGAGGGTGCTGGGGGAACTGGCAATGTTCCTTAAGGGGATTGATAATCAGATTATGATAGAGGGGCATTCAGACAATATACCTGTCCGTAACAGCAGATATACCTCGAACTGGGAGATCTCAACTATCAGGGCGGTAAGGATCCTCAGACTCTTCGTGGGGCGCTTCGGGATCCCCCCGGAAAGACTCATTGTGGCAGGATACGGCGAGTATAAGCCGGTCCGCGAGAATACAACACCTGAAGGCCGGGCAAAGAACCGCCGGGTTGATATCGTCATACTCCGGGATTCTTAATCAGTCCGCTTTACTCCGGAGGGGCAGGGGTACACCGGCTCTTGCAGCTCATTCTTGCCGGGCATGCCTTGCCGTTATGCTTATCTCTCCCCGGTTTCTGTGCATTGTTGACAATTGCAATGATGCATACATAAGATAGGTGTTACATGCCATGGGCAAAGTCCTTTTGATAGATGACAGCATAGAGCAGCATGCCCTTGTAAAGAAGGCATTCCAGAGGTATGAACCTTCAGTGGAGGTCTATACTGTAGGATCGCCGTCCGAGGGGTATAAAGTGCTTGAGAAAGAGGATATCGATGTCATATTCGTTGACTATGCCCTGACCGGAAAGAACGGCATTCAGTTTCTGAAGGAATTAAACAGGGGATGTGTGAATGTCCCGGCAGTGATTATCACGGCCCATGGAGATGAACGTAAAGCTGTTGAGGCAATGAAGGCCGGCGCCTATGATTATGTAATCAAGGATATAGGCTACTTTAATGCACTGCCCCAGGTATACAGGAAGGTGAGGGAGGAGTTTCTTGCCGGGATGGAGCTTAAGAGGATACACAAGAAGATAAACGATTTTAACGAGAGGCTCCTGATGATGAATTCCATAGTCAAGGAAATCAACAGGAGCCTTGATGAAAAAGAGACCATGAACCGGGTGCTTTGCAGGGGGATCAAACTGCTCTCAGCCGATGCCGGGATCCTCATGGTGGTCGACGGAGAGAGAGACATAGTCACTGCCGTAACAGAGGGTATCGATGTCCGGGAGTTTAAAAGCCTGTATTTTGATGTTGCAAGAACGACTTTGGTCAGGCAGAACGACGGGCATTCCTGTCTGTGGGAGGGGCTTAAGGATGAAGACATAAGGGTGGTCGTTGCTGTTCCCGTGGATATCATGACCAACAAACGTGGTGTCCTCCAGATCATGTTTCGTGATGAAGTGGAGCTGGAGGAGTCCGATATAAGCACCCTTGAGATCTTTGCCGATACAAGCAGTTCCGCCCTGAGAAACAGCATGCTCTTTCAGATGGTCTCTTACAGTCAGCAGCTCTGGCAGGATACGTTTGATGCAATCTCCGATATCCTCTTTGTTGTTGATGAAAGGGGTAAGGTTCATAAGTGCAACACCGCCTTTGCCGATGCATGTGGAATACATCCAAAGGGGATAGTAGGGAAGGACATCAAGGACGTCTCAGCGGAGAGCGGCCTGCTTAATCTCTATCTCAGGGAAGAACTGATGAACAGGAGAGAATCTTTTATAGAAGAACTGTCTTACCGGGACAGAACCTATCTTGTAAGTGGTTTCCCGACCGTCCTCCCCGGTGGCATCGGTGCCATGGTGAATATCTTCAAGGATATTACTGAAATGAACAGGCTGCGGGCTCAACTGTATCATGCTGATAAGCTCTCCTCTCTCGGTCTCCTGGTATCAGGCGTTGCCCATGAGATAAATAATCCCCTCACCGGTATTATAGGTTATACGGAACTCCTCCAGTTGAAGACCGATGACGGCATGTTGAAGAAGGAACTACAGAAGATTGCCGATGCTGCCGAACGCTGCAGGAGGATTGTCGAGAACCTTCTTGCCTTTTCAAGGCAGAAGCCGCCTGAAATGGCGTATGCCCAGGTAAACGATATTATAGACAGTGCCGTTGAACTCAGGATTTACTGGTTAAGATCCAATAATATCGACGTGATCAGGGAGTTCAGCGAGCTGCCCCTTGCCCTTATAGATCCACAGCAGATTCAGCAGGTTATCCTCAATATACTCGTAAATGCAGAGCATGCTATTGAAGAGGTGGACAAGCCCGGGAAGTTTATAAGGTTTTGTACCGGGTATGATAAGGAAAAGGGACGGATCCTGATATCGGTGGCGGATAACGGGATAGGAATTCCCGGGGATGTAATCCCCCGTATCTTCGATCCCTTCTTCACGACCAAACCGGTTAATAAGGGCTCGGGGCTGGGGCTTTCGATCTCTCACGGGATTGTGAAGAAGAACGGCGGCAATCTCTGGGTTGAAAGCACACTCGGGGAAGGAACGGCCTTCTATATTGAGTTGCCCCTGGCGAGAAAACCCTCGAAGGATTCGGTTCATCCGTGCACCCGGCCGGTGTCGGAGTGATTCAGGTCTTATAAGGGCTGTTGCCCAAACCATAAATTGTCATCTCTGAAATAAATTCAGGACAAGCTCTGAACTTGTTTCAGGATCTCTATAAATGCAACGTATTGGGAATACGAGATTCTAAAATAAATTTGAATGACATTAATGTGTTTTCAGGCTCTTCCAATATTTCTGTAGAAAATTAAACACAGAGGCACAGGGACGCGAAGTTTATAGAACAAGTCCCTTAGTTAGTGTCTGTGTATAAAGTCAGTCTCTCTATCTGTCATTCCGGCAGTCCTTAAGCCGGAATCCAGTCTTTTCAATAACTTCTGGATACCCGACTACAGACTTCGGGTATGACAAAAATATAAAACAACAGTTTATACACAGACTATAGTTGATGCACTGGTAAAAGTCCTGATTGTCACCCCTGAAATAAATTCAGGGCAGGCTCTGAACCTGTTTATAGTCAGGATTTGTTTGTTGTCATCCTGAACTTGTTTCAGGATCTCTAATAAAACGTAACATATTGAAAATACGAGATGCTGAAATGAATTCAGAATGACAGGTGTCACCCTGAACTTGTTTCAGGGTCTCATAACTTCTTGATTTATATAGATTTCCCGAACTTGATTCGGGATTCAGAATGACGGAATAGGGTATTTCTGATTTTTTACGAGACTGTCATAGTTAGTGTCTGTGTATAAAGTCGAACAGTTGTCGTTATTCCGTCATTCCGGCTTGTCCGGAATCGTTTTTCAGGAAGGATTCCGGACTCCCGAATGAGCGGGATTGGGGTGTTATTTGATTTAGGATCTGATAAAGAGATAAAATAGAGGTCAAGATCGTTGCCGTATTTGGGAGACAGCAGCCTTGTGGAACCTATTAACCCGGCAATAAAGATGAATTCAGACAGGATTAACAGGATAAAATAAAAAGACGGGGTAGATAAGAATCCTGTTGTTTAATCTGTTATCCTGTACATCCTGTCTAAAAGAAAAGTCGTGAAAAGTCAGTCTAAGAAAATAGTTTGTCACGGGCTTGACCCGGGGCGGGCTTGACTGTAGAGTAGGGTTGCAGTATTTAATTGCCGAAGAAATATCGGAACAGGAAGGCAGAGATGAAAAAGCCATGGGCAGGAAGGTTTAAGGAGAAGACTGCTGATATAGTTGAGGATTTTACCGAGTCGGTCTCGTTTGACTGGAGGCTCTGGCCGTATGATGTTGAGGGCAGCATCGCCCACGCAAGAATGCTTGCAAGGCAGAGTATCATAAAGAGGGACGAGGCAAATACCATAATCGAGGGCCTCAGGGAGATTGCCGGGGAGATAGCCTCAGGGAGGTTCCGCTGGGACAGGAAGCTTGAAGACGTGCACATGAATATTGAAACGGCCCTGATAAGGAAGGTGGGGGCCGTCGGCGGGAAACTCCATACGGCAAGGTCCCGCAACGACCAGGTTGCCCTTGACACAAGGCTGTATCTCCGGGAGGAGAGCAGGGCTGTAACCAGGCTGGTGACAAAGTTCGGGAAGGTCCTTTTGAGACTGGCAAAGAAACATATAAATACCGCCATGCCGGGATATACCCACCTTCAGCGTGCCCAGCCCGTGAGTTTCAGTCATCACCTCCTTGCCTATGTTGAGATGCTGCAGCGGGACCGTGAGAGGCTGGAGGATGCCATGAAGAGGATTAACACACTCCCCCTCGGGGCATGTGCACTTGCCGGGACAACGCTGCCTACGGACAGGACGTATCTTGCCGGGCTTCTGAAGTTTGAGAGGATCGCAGAGAACAGCATGGATGCGGTTTCCGACAGGGACTTTGTCATAGAGTTTCTTTCCGCAGGGGCCATCCTGATGATGCATTTGAGCAGGATGGCGGAGGAGCTTGTTTTGTGGTCGACGGATGAGTTTTCCTTTGTTGAACTTCCTGATGCCTACACCACCGGGTCAAGTATCATGCCGCAGAAGAAGAACCCCGATGTGGCGGAACTGATAAGGGGAAAAACCGGAAGGGTCTATGGTTCCCTGGTCAGCCTCCTCACCATAATGAAGGGGCTTCCGCTTACTTACAACAGGGATATGCAGGAAGACAAAGAGCCCCTCTTTGATACCGTGGATACACTCAAGGGTGTGCTGGCTATGCTTGTTGCCTTGTTTCCGAGGATAAAGGTCAGGAAGGACCGCCTTGAAAAGGCGCTCCATGGCGGGTATATGCTTGCCACGGACCTTGCTGAGTATCTTGTCCTGCGGGGATTGCCCTTCCGTGATGCCCATGATGCAACGGGCAGAATCGTCCGTCATGCCGTTGAGAAGGGTGTGGCGCTCCGGGAACTCTCACTGGAGGAGATGAGGGGATTCTCTCCACTCATCGATGAAGATGTCTTTGAGGTCCTCGGGGTGGAAGATTCGCTCAGGAGGAGGAAGTCAAGGGGCGGTACATCGCCGGATGAGGTTAAACGACAGATACAGAGGCTGGAGAAATCGATATGACCGGGAAGGCGTTCAGGATCATCCTGATATTTTTTACAGCGCTTGTGTTTTCATTTTCCGTTGCTTCGTGCGGGAAAAAGGGTCCCCCCACGCTTAAGGACCCGAGGTCCGGGGTATCTCTTCAGGGAGGGCGGTCGAGATGAAGGAGACCATCAAGAGGGCTGTGGAGGAGAGCCTGTCCGTCAAAAAGAGGTTCTTCGAGGAGAATACCGAGGCTGTTATGGAGGTCTCAAAGGTGATAGCCGATGCCTTTAATGACGGGAAAAAGCTCCTCCTCTTCGGCAACGGAGGTTCTGCCTCTGATGCCTCCCATATAGCAGCGGAGTTTGTCAACCGCTTCAAGAGGGAAAGACCCGGCCTCCCTGCGATCGCACTTAATACCGATATGGCCGTTATCACCTCCATTGCCAATGATTATGATTATTCAGAGATCTTTGCCCGTCAACTCAGGAGCCTCTCTGAAGGGGGGGACATTGTACTTGCCATAAGCACCAGTGGTTTGTCGAAAAATATCCTTAAGGCACTTGACGCAGCAAAGAAACGGGGCCTTATCCGGATATCCCTTACAGGAGAAAAGGGCAGGAAGATGGCATCGAAATCGGATTATGCCTTTGTGGTACCCTCTGCCGATACCCCCCGTATTCAGGAGGTCCATATCATGATCGGGCATATAATATGTGAGGTAGTGGAAGAGATCCTCTTTGAACTCCCGAGGTCGCAGGGACAGCCCTCAGGTGAGTAAAGGCGGTTTTCGTATAATCGGCATAGATCCCGGGTCCATAGCCTGTGGCTACGGGGTTATAGAGAGGGATTCACGAAAGAATCTCGTCTGTCTTGCCTACGGGACTATAAACCTTCCGCGAAACCTCCCCCTGCATGAGCGGTTGCTGCGGCTTTATCATGAGATTGTCATTGTACTGAAGGAGTACAGGCCGGAGGAGGCCGCTGTCGAAAAGGTCTTTTTTGCAAAGGGCATAAAGGCAGCGCTGAATCTCGGACACGCCAGGGGTGTAGTGCTTCTTGCACTGGCAGAGGAGGGAGTGGCTTTTTCAGAGTACAACCCCAACGAGATGAAGAAGGCGGTTGTGGGTTATGGAAAGGCGACAAAGGAGCAGGTCCAGCAGATGGTGAAGGTGATACTCTCGTTAAGGGAGGTCCCCCTTCCGGACAGTGCCGATGCCCTTGCCCTTGGAATATGTCACCTCAACAGTCGCCTTCCGGTTTAAGGGCCATACAGGCCGTCTTTGCTGCAGGGAGCAGGGAGGTTCATCACAGGAATTCTTGTCATGCTGAACTTGTTTCAGCATCTCTCCCATTGTTATGTAACTCTGGTGCAGCATCTCCTGAGACCCTGAAACGAGTTCAGGGTGACAGCTTTGAGGGATGCTGAAGATAGGGAGGTTCATTGGATCACTTTCTTGATAAATTCATCCATTCTCCGGGGCGAAAAGCCAAACTGCTGCTCAACCGAGTCGGTTGAGGTGATGTTGTCAACCTGCAGCATATCGATCTGCTCCATACTTGCTTCGGGGAGCTTGACCCCAAAGGACCTTCCGATCCTGGAGAGGGCGATCCCGGTCTTTACCAGTGCCGGAGGAATATGAACAAGGGGTTTGTCAAGCCCCATCGCCTCCATGTATTTCTTCAGGAGGTCGTTGTAAGTTATATGTTCGGGGCCGCCGAACTCGTAGATGCGGTTTTTCATGTCACTGTCTCCAATGGCCTTGATGAAGCACCTGACCCAGTCTTCGATGAAGACAGGCTGAAACCTGGTCTTCCCGTCACCGGGCACGGGGATTACAGGCCCCATCCTGAGCAGCTCCATGAGCTTTTCCGTAAAACCGTCGCCGGGACCCAGTATCAGGGAGGGACGGAAGACTATGTAGTGCAGACCGGATTCCCTGACTATCTCCTCTGCCTCGGCCTTTGTCCTGGAGTACTTGAAGGATGATGAAGGGGACGCACCGAGAGCGGACTGGTAGAAGAAGAGTTCAATCTCCTCGGAGAGTGCCTCGTCAACGAGGTTCCCCGTTCCCTCTACATGGATCTTCTCAAAGGTGAGGCCGTCCCTTTCCTGGATGATCCCGGCAAGATGGACCACCTTTTTGACCCCTTTAAGCGCCCCCCGTAAACTCTCCCTGTCGGTTATATCACCATAGACCGTCTCAAATCCAAGGGATCGGCATTGCCCGGCATTGCTTTCAGACCTCAGGAGACAGCGGACATCCATCCCCTCCTCCTTCAGCGCCTTCATGAGGTGCCTTCCCACAAACCCTGTTGCTCCCGCAATAAATATCATTTTCCTGTTCTACCTCCCTCGCCCTCTTTTTTTTCAATGGTTTATCATATCATAACAGGCTGATTGAAAAAGTCGCTAATTGTCATCCCTGAAATAAATTCGGACAGGCTCTGAACTTATTTGTAGTATGTGTATAAAGTCGAACAGTTGTCGTTTTACCGTCATTCCGGCTTGTCCGGAATCTGTCTTTAAGAAGGATTCCCGACTCGCTTCGCTTGCGGGAATGACAAATGACTGTTGTTTATACACAGACACTATTTATAGTCAGAATTTGTTTGCTGTCATCCCTGAAATGAATTCAGGACAGGCCCTGAATTCGTTTCAGGATCTCTATAAACGTAACATGTTGAAAATACGAGATTCTGAAATAAATTCAGAATGACAGGAAAGGCTTTTTCCTATTTGGGCAACAGCCTGTCAGGACAGGGATTATCTCATGCCGGAGAGAAGTGATCAAATCAGCCTATCCCCCATAGCCCCTAACATCGAATCCATCTGATTTCATCTGCTTCTTTTGGAGATGCTCCGCATTTAAATGTAGCGGAAACGGGCTTGCGCCCCTGAGTGTTTTTGTAGTCGGGCTAAAGTTTTCTGAGATCAGGTCGATATATATATTAGATATCCCCCTGCCTGGTCAGGGTAAAAAAATCAAATCAGGAGGTAACGTATGCGGAGGAGTATATCAAAAACACTTATTGTAATGATCTTTGTCGGACTGACTGTCGGGGTGGCCGATGCCAAGAAACCGGTAGCCCCCTCATCACTTGACGGTGTTTCTATTGTTGATGCGGACTGGGTAAAGGCAAACGCGGGAAAGATCCAGCTCTACGATGTCCGCAAAAAGGCCGAGTATGTTGATGGACATATTCCCGGTGCCATCAATGCATGGTATCACGAAAAGAGCAAGAAGACAGCCGATTTTGACGCCTCTAAGGACAGATTTGATCTGGCCAAATTCCCCTCTAACAGGAACGTTCCTGTAATTGTTCACTGCAACGGCCCGAGGTGCTGGAAGTCCTACAAGGCGGCAGTGACGCTTATTAAGGCGGGTTACAAGAACGTCTACTGGTTCAGGGGCGGATGGCCTGAATGGAAATCAAAAAGCTATCCAACTGAATAACGGGACGGGGGGTGTGTCAACACCCCCTCCTCCAGGGAGGCGGACAATGAGATTTTCAGATATAAAGATATCCCATAAGATGACCTTTATGATGGTCTCTGTGTTGCTGGTCTTTGCCGGATTGACCTTCACCACGTATATAATGGGGGGAAGGCAGGTTGAGACCCTTGATACCATATATAAAGACAATGTGCTTCCACTCGATGAACTCAGGAACATCCAGCTGATGTTCAGAGAGATTGAATTCAGAATGACAGGTGTTGCTTCAGACATGATTGCCTCTCCAGGTGCGGGTGAGCACCTGAAGCTGGCCCTTTCCTCAATTGATAAGTCCTGGAAGAAGGTGAAGTCCTCTCTCTCCGAAACGGACGGTAACCCCTACGGTAAAGAGATCAAGGAGTTTGAGAAGGGGCTTGCGGGTTTCAGGGTTATGGTCCCTGGTCTCGTCAATGTATATTTTGATGAAGATACCGGCAAGATTGAGGATTACTACAACAGATGGCTTGATTTCAAGCCCCTGATCTTCAAGTCGATAGATAGTCTCGCAAAGAAGGTAAAGGACGGAGTAAACAGGATTTACCTTAAGAAAAAAACAAGCATCACAAGGCTGAACAGGATAGTGATAGCAACTGCTGTCTTCATGGTCATCGTCCTTATCGGCCTTTCCTTCACAATCGTAAGGTCGGTTTCAAGACCGATAAACCTGGTGCTCGAAACGGTAAAGGAGGTCTCCGAGGGGATACTGACAGGCAATGTAAAGGTGAGCGGATCTGACGAGATGGGCATTATGGCCTCTTCGCTGAACAATATGATAAAGAGGCTTAATGCAACCTGCTCCAACATTGCCTCAAACATCGGTATGATAAGCAGGCAGGCTGAGGGTGTCTCTCAATTTTCCGACAAGCTCCGCGACGGCACCAGCCAGCAGAGTTCAAAGCTCCAGCAGGTTGCAGCGGCGGCCACCGAGATGTCCCAGACCATAGTGGATATGGCGAAAAACACCTCTGATGCGTCAGAGGCATCAAAGACATCCTACGATACGGCGCTCTCAGGCAGGGAGGTCGTGGAGGAGGCAATATCGGGGATTAAGGAGCTTTCAGAGAGTTTTGCCGAGAGTTCCAGGGCAGTGGAGGCCCTCGGGCGGAGATCAAAGGAGATAGGAGATATAGTGACCGTCATTCAGGATATTGCCGACCAGACCAATCTCCTTGCCCTCAATGCCGCTATTGAGGCGGCAAGGGCCGGAGACCAGGGACGGGGGTTTGCCGTAGTGGCTGACGAGGTGAGAAAACTTGCTGAAAAGACCGCCGGAGCCACGGACGATATTGCTGAGAAGATAAAGACGATACAGGAGGAGACAGAGCACAGCATAGACCGGATGGAGAATGGAAAGGATATAGCCCGGAGGGCTGTAGAGTCGACAAACAGGGCGGATGAGGCGCTGAAGTCCATTGTTCATCACTCCGGTCTTGCTCAGGATATGGTGCAGCGTATAGCTTCAGCCACTGAGGAGCAGTCGGCAGCTGCGGATGAGGTAAGTCAGAGCATGGAACATGTCTCGCATGTGGTGGATGAGACGGCGAAACAATCGGATGAACTCCGCGACCTTTCATCTGAACTCCTTAAGATAGCAAACCGGCTGAACGTCCAGATCTCCTGCTTCAGGACCGGCAACGGTCCGGTTGAGTGTGCTGTCGGTGAAGTGGATGCTCCGGTTGCGATGACTGATCCGGAAGATGTCGCTCCCCGGGAATTGACCCTTACATAGAGTCTGTGTATAAACAGTGTTGTTGTCACCGTCGTGAAGCCTGTTCCTCAATCGGTTTGAGGACAGGCTCCCCGATCCTTGCAATGTCATTCTGAATCCTGTGCCCCAAAGGCTTTCGGGGTATTGTTTCAGGATCCCGTATTTTCAATGTAGACCGGACCGTTTATGATTCACGGCAAGAAAGAAATCCTGAAGATTATGGGAAGGTACATACCTGCCCTTCTGTTGTTATCGCTCGCTTTTGGGGCTCATGCCGCAGAGTACCCCTTTGATATCAGTAAGTATGATCTTGGGGAGCTTGAGGGAGGGTCCGATGTGGAGGCGGTGGTGTTCCTGAAGAATATAACCGGACGGGTGATAGACATTGTCTCCGTTGAACCCTCGTGTGGATGTACAGAGGCGTATTTTGTTAAAAAGAGGCTCCTGCCCTCGGAGACGGGAAGGCTGAGGATCGTCATTGATACAAGAGGGAAGATCGGACGTTTTACCAAGACCATAGATGTATATACGAATATATCACCTGAACCCGTTTCAATTAAGGTAAGTGGCTCGGTGGGCCATTCAGCGGTCCCGGGTGTTGACCCCTCTGTAATTTTCAGGGGTGGATGCAGGGAATGCCATGTGGGCAGGAATGTTACACTAAAACAGGGAGAGATTCTCTATAATGCCGTATGCTATGTCTGCCACAGGGAGCCTGAAAACCTTAAAACAGAAGAGTCTGTAATGCTGAAGAGTATAATTCTCGGGGGTATTGAAAATACCTCGATGCCAGGATTCTCAACAGCATCCGGCGGACCCCTGACCGAGAGTCAGGTATATTCACTGGTGAGTTTCATAAAAACTATCAGGTTCAGGAATCAACGCAACCCATAACACACAGCCGTTTTTAGATCCGTAATCCATCGTCCATCGCCTGTTGTTGTCTATGCCCTTCTTCTGAAGAATAAGGTACCGAGCACTATAAACAGCAGGGAGACAAGAAGGATTATCGTTATATCAAACAATAATCCGAAGTCGGGTCCCATGTTACCCTTCTCCAGGGGAAAGATAATGTTTTTAAGGGCGTCTACTCCGTAGGTGAGGGGGTTCATGCGGGCGAGTATACCAAGGACAACGGGGAGGTCCTTTACGGGGTACATTGCTCCGGAGAGAAAGAACATGGGCATTACAATAAAGTTCATGATTACGGAGAAGCTCTCAAAGCTTTCGTAGAATGTGGCTATCACGATCCCTATGGAGGATATTGCAAAGGCAAGGAGGGCGCCGGCAATCAGGGCAAGAATTATCTGCGAGAGGGCCAGTTTCAGGCCGACAAGGGGGAACAGCAGCAGGATAATAAACGCCTGAATGGTAGATACAACGGTACCGCTCAGTGCCTTTCCCACAACAATGGATGTCCTTGATACAGGAGCAACGAGCATCTCCTTCATGTATCCGAACTCCTTGTCCCATATGATTGAAATAGCTGAAAAGATCGAGCTGAAAAGGATGGTCATTCCTATTATGCCGGGAAAGAAGAACTGGAGATACGTAATCCCCTCCTTATTAACGGGAACGAGCCTCGTCATCCCCCCTCCCACAAGGAAGAGCCATATAAGGGGCCTGGCTATGGTTGAGAGGAGCCTGCTCCTCTCCCTGATGAATTTCTTCATCTCCCTTGCAACGATTACATAGACTACCCTACCCTCTATCAAAACGCCTCCTGTATGCCCTTATTGCGTCCTTTATCTCGTTGGAATCACCATGTCCCCCATGCCTTATGCCCTTTCCCGTCAGCTTAAGGAACACATCATTAAGTGTAGGTCTCTGCATCCTTACGGAAAGCGCCATCTCTCCCAGCACCCTGATCAGATCGGGGATGCATGCCTCCCCACCGGTGACGGGAATGAAGATCTCATCGCCCTTTATTGTTGCTGAAAACCTGAAGCGTTCATTCAGTATATCGAGGGCCTTTGCGTAGATCG
>BDTA01000093.1 GCA_002897935.1 bacterium BMS3Abin08 | reverse complement strand
CCGGTTCGCAGTTTTTTATCTGCGTGACTGACTCTCCTTTCCTTGATAAGAAATACACCGTCTTTGGCGAGGTGGTCTCCGGTATGGACGTGGTGGACCAGATAGTAAAACAGCCGCGGGACGGCAGGGACAACCCTGTTGAGAGGATAGAGATGAAGGTCAGGATTATAGAAAAATAAGCCCCTCCAAATTAGTTGCTGAGTTGAAAGGATTCAAGTGGATGCAGGAGGTATTGAAAGAATGCTTACGGGACTTATTAAATCTCTGGAAAACAAACACTTGAACCGTGAATCCTCCAATCCCTGAACCCTTTCTATTGACTCTTGGCGTAGCCCGTTTGCCGTTTCAAAAATTACCCGGAATAGAAGTTGACATGGGGGCATGTTTTTATCAATAATACAGCTGCCTGTGCTTTTATTTTTTTGCTTCTGTCCATGAAGTGCCGAGGGAGGGGACAGGTTGAGAAAATTCGGTAGGTATGCGAGGGGATTTTGACGTGGTGTTTTATAAACCATTACTTGCCTTTCTGACAAGTCTTCTTATTACCCTTTATCTGCTTCCTCACCTTGCCAGGATTGCATTGAAGATAGGCCTGATGGATTATCCCGGCATGCGTAAGGTCCATCGGAGGCCAAAACCCCTCGTCGGTGGAATCGCCATGATGATGGCCTTCTCGCTGTCATCCCTGCTCTTTGCTCCCTTAACATCCCTCCGCGGTCTGTTCGCCGGCATGCTTACCCTCTCCATGGTGGGTTTCCTTGATGATTTCAGGGAACTCAACCACAAGTGGAAGTTTGTCTTCCAGATCCTTGCCTCCATCTTCATGATCTACTTAAGCGGTACCATGCTCACGTCTTTTGGAGACCTGCTCGGCTTCGGACCGATAAACTTTGGGAGCGCAGCGTACCTGCTGACCGTATTCTGTACCATCGGTGTAATCAATGCAATCAATATGATCGACGGTGTAGACGGGCTTGCAGGTGGTGTCTCCCTTGTGGCACTGCTGTCCTTTTCCCTGCTTGCCTATTTAAACAACCAGCCCGGGCTTGTCCTGATATCCCTCTCCCTTGCAGGCGCAGTAGTTGCCTTCATGAGATACAACTGGCATCCATCGAGGCTGTTCATGGGTGACGCAGGCAGTCTGGCCATTGGATTTGTGCTTGCATACCTCTCGATCGCTCTTACCCAGAACAGGGGCACAAGCGTACAGCCGGTGGTGCCCTTGCTGATCCTTTCAGTCCCTGTTGTAGATACCGTTACGGTTATGACGAAAAGGGCAATTAAAGGTAAAAATCCCTTTCATCCCGACCGGTATCACCTCCACCACATCCTCCTGAGGTCCGGACTGAAAAAAACGAATGCGGTGAAGGTGATTATAATCATGTCGGCGCTTATGTCGGGAATCGGTATTGCGGGCACCATCCTTGACCTTCCCGGCTACTATCTCTTCTATATCTTTGCCGTTTATTTCCTGGTGTATTTCACCTCCTCCTTTTTTATCAAGGACACCATCAGGTTCGGCTTAAGGTTTCAGAGGAACAGGTGCGTAGCTGATAAAAAGACCGGGAGGGCCATTATAGGAATAATTCAGGTGCTCGATTTGATAAGGCTGTTCAGGAAGACCCGCCGGTATAGCGCTGACCTGACATTCTCATGTGCCCGGCAAAGCAATGAATCTGTTCTGACAGGCACAATCTCCAACATCAGCAGAAACGGCTTTTCGGCTTTGCTGGAAACACTCGTTTTCCGGAACGAGGAACTGGATGTCACGATAAAATTGCCGGTGGGTGGAAATGTCATACCCTTCAGGGCAACTGCAAAGGTCATGTGGCTTTCCCATCGGAACAACGGCTACCACCGGTATGGCTTTAAGTTTACGAAGATTGAAAGGGAAGACAGGGATTCCCTCAGGCATTTCCTTAAAGGGCTCCGGAGTTCATCGATCAAGATCCCTTCAGCCGTCGAGAACAAAACGGCCTTTCCCGAATAACAACTCATGGGGCACAAGGTCCCTTCAGAGCTTTTTCAGCGCCCTCCGCACAGCCTTCTGCCGTTTCGTTGGTGTGTAGGCCCTCCCCTTTATCCTTCTACCAGAGGAACCCTCCATCTCCGGGGACTCATCCATAATGAACTTCTCCTCCACAGCATCCATCTCCTCAGGAACACCGCCACCTGCTCCTTCATCGCCTGAGACCACTTCGAGTTTATCGAGAAAGTCGTCGGAACTCACCGGCACGGAACCGTGGCCCCAGGCATAGTCGGCAATCTCCCTGTCGGAACTGACAACGATAAAGCTCCCCTCTCCCTTTTTTATAATCTCCTTTATTACATCATCGGCCTTCCTGGAAATCCTCGAGTAAATTATCCTGATTCCCCCTTCACTCTTTACGTTCTCCCTTGCGGAAAACCCCCCATGTCCGTCAAACACCAGCGTGATGCTGTGCCCCCTGATCCTCCGGTAGTCGATCAGCATCCTTATGAGGGCCTTCCTCCTGGCATCGAGGTCCCTGTGATGTATGCCTATCACGTTATAACCGTCTATAATCAGCAGGGCCATGTAACCTCCACAGTCCTTACTCTATTTAGAGTCTGTGTAAAAAGTCAAACAGTTGTCATTTTTCCGTCATTCCCGCGAAAGCGTTCGGGGAATCGTTCAAAGCGCATAGCGCATAGGGCAAAGCGCAGAGCATTCGTTTTTCCGTCATTCCGGCTTGTCCGGAATCGTTCTTTAAGAAGGATTTCCGGCTCCCGAAAGCGTTTGGGATTGCGGGAACGACTAATGACTGTAATTTATAAACAGACTTTAGTGTCTGTGTATAAAGTCAGTCTCTTTATCTGTCATTCCGGCAGTTCTTAAGCCGGAATCCAGTCTTTTCAATAAGTTCCGGTAAACACACTTCCACCTACGAGGTGGAAGTGTGAGGTTAATTGCCCCCGCTTCGCAAGTCAAAAGAGCAGAAGTCTGCTCTATGCTCTATGCTCTTATACCTTGAAGTAATCTCGAGGCTAAAAGAAGAAGTTTTTTTAAGCTTCACGATTTCTCACGATTTAAAAAAACAAAAAGAACTTATCTTTGACAGTCTCGTAAAAAATCAGAAATACCCTATTCTGTCATTCTGAATCCCGAATTAAGTTCGGGAAATCTATATAAATCAAGAAGTTATGAGACCCTGAAACAATACTGAAACAAGTTCAGCACATGGTTCAGGGTGACAATCAGGACTTTTTACGAGTCAATCATCT
>BDTA01000092.1 GCA_002897935.1 bacterium BMS3Abin08 | reverse complement strand
CTGTTTTATATTTTTGTCATACCCGAAGTCTGTAGTCGGGTATCCAGAAGTTACTGAAAAGACTGGATTCCCGCCCAACAGACCGCGGGAATGACGGCTCTATTGTTGACTTTATACACAGACTCTAAATAGTTCATTATCCTTACAGTTGCATGCTTGTATAAGCACGCAAAATTATTCCTTGCCCGGAAGCCCCGGCTTGTAGGCGGGAAGCTTCACTAAATTTAATCTAAATGCCTTTCAAAAAACAAGATTTATGTGCCTGCAGCACTAAATTCTTACGGATAAGCGGCAATCCCGCTTTGAAACTTTTTTCCCGCCTGAATTCACATGCACAGCGGAGCTATGTGCCTGAATTCCAGCGGAAAAACGGACCGATACGGGACAGCAGGTCACTGCGTGAGTTCCCTGCAACCGGCCATTGTCTGGCAATTATTTTTTGTTCTGTAATATAATCTAAGATGCTCAAGATAGCCCCTGAGGGCTGGCCATTCATATACGTTGCTGCAGGGCTGACACTGATAGTCTATGGTATCGCCAGGCCATGGATGGCGATTGTCCCTTTCATCCTGCTTCTTTTTATGGTCTTTTTCTTCAGGGATCCCGACAGGGTCATCCCTGCCGGCCAGGGCATATACGTCTCACCTGCCGACGGAAAGGTAATTGCAATCAAAAAAGAATTCGAAGGGGAATACCTGAAACGGGAATCCATAAGAATCAGCATCTTTATGTCCCCCCTTAATGTACACGTCAACAGGGCCCCCTGTGATGGAACGGTTGAACTTGTAAAACACAAGGATGGGAGGTTTAAGGCTGCATTTACAGATGAGGCCTCTCTTGTGAACGAGAACACGGCAATGGTGTTAAAGACGGGCGGTAACATGATACTCGTAAAACAGATCGCCGGTGTCCTGGCCAGGAGGGTGGTATGCAGGGTTAAGGCCGGCGACACCCTCAAGAGAGGACAGCGGTACGGTATCGTCAAGTTCGGTTCGAGGGTGGATATTCACCTCCCGGCGGACGTCTCGGTCATCGTAAAAGAGGGACAGAAAGTCAGGGCAGGTGAGACGGTGATAGCAAGAGGAGGGATTTCATGAAAAAGGGGGTTTACCTGCTGCCCAACGGTCTGACGCTATGTGGAATGTTTTTCGGGTTTTATTCCGTAATCTCGGCGCTTCAGGGGGATTATGTCAGGGCGGCCTGGGCAATACTCATCTCCAATGTATTCGACGGCCTCGACGGCTGGGTAGCCCGCCTTACAAACAGCTCGACAAAATTCGGACTTGAGCTGGATTCCCTTAGCGATCTCGTTGCATTCGGAGTTGCACCTGCGGTACTTGTATATACATGGACTATCGAACCTTTCGGGAGGATTGGCGCTGCAACAGCCTTCCTGTATGTCGCATGCGGTGCGCTAAGGCTTGCCCGTTACAATATTCAGATGGTATCGACTGAAAAGCTTTCATTCACAGGGATGCCCATACCGGCTGCCGCCACGGTAATCGCTACGCTGGTAATATTCTATCACAGCGTATTTGACACACCTCCTGAGAAAAGCATACCCGTTCTCTTCCTCACCATTGTCCTCGCTATCCTGATGATCAGCACTCTTCGTTTTCACGGTGCCAAGGAATTCAACATGAAAAAGAGAAAGCCCTTCTGGATGCTTGTTTTTTTTGTTGTTGTGATCTTTGTTATTGTTGTTCACCCACCATCGGCTCTTTTTTTCTTTGCAATGACCTATCTCTTTTGGGGTATAATAGAGAATATATACATATACAACAAGAAAAGAAGAAGCCGGAAAACTTCCTGATTTTGATAGCTTTTCTCTTTTGCTTAATGATTCTGCTATACGCACCTGCAGGATAATATTGAAAAAATGCGAGACATCAAGATATTTGATACCACGTTGAGGGACGGGGAACAATCACCCGGGGCCTCCATGAACGTCGATGAAAAGCTTCACGTTGCAAGACAGCTTGCAAGGCTTAATATCGACATCATAGAAGCAGGCTTTCCGGTAGCTTCCCCGGGAGACTTCGAGGCAGTCCACAGGATTGCACGGGAGATCAAGGGCATAACGGTCGCCGGTCTCGCCAGGGCCAAGGATATCGATATCGTTCGTGCAGGAGAGGCCATAAAACCAGCAGAGTCCGGAAGAATTCACACATTTCTTGCCACATCCGATATCCACCTCAAATTCAAACTCCGGATGACAAGGGAAGAGGTCCTGAAAACGGCAATAATGGCTGTAAAGATGGCAAGGAACTATACTGATGATGTTGAGTTCTCTGCAGAAGACGCAACCAGGAGTAACCGGGATTTCCTCTGCAGTGTTATAGAGAGCGTTATAAAGAACGGGGCAAGAACAGTAAATATCCCCGATACCGTTGGTTATGCCATACCACAGGAGTTCGGGGAACTGATTGAATTTCTGATGAACAATGTACCTAATATCGACAAAGCTACCATCTCTGTTCACTGCCATAACGATTTAGGATTGGCTGTAGCCAATTCCCTTACAGCCGTATTAAAGGGAGCTGGACAGGTCGAATGCACAATCAACGGCATAGGCGAGCGGGCCGGCAATGCAGCGCTGGAAGAGATAGTAATGGCACTGAAGACACGTCCCGACTATTTTGATGCCGATACCGGAATAACAACCGAGGAGATATACAAAACAAGCCGTCTTGTCTCAAAGATAACCGGCATGGTGGTACAGCCGAACAAGGCGTTAGTCGGCGCCAATGCATTTGCACATGAAGCCGGAATTCATCAGGACGGCTTTCTCAAAGAGCGTTCAACATACGAGATCATGAAACCTGAAACGATCGGCATACCGCAGAGCAAACTTGTTCTTGGAAAGCACTCCGGAAGGCATGCCTTCAAGGAACGCCTTAAAGAACTGGGCTACGAGCTGACCGATGAAGAACTAAACAAGGCCTTTGACAGGTTCAAGCACCTCTGTGACCGGAAGAAGTATATCTTCGATGAGGACATAGAAACCCTTGTATCCGATGAACTAAAAAAGGTAACGGAGGTCTTCAGCCTCGTTGATCTGAAGGTTTCAAGCGGTACCGGCATAAGACCCGGTGCAGTCGTGAAACTTAAGGTCAGGGATAAGGAATCTGAATATCAGGAGACAGGGGACGGCCCGGTTGATGCGACTTACAGGGCCATCTCCAAGGCAACAGGCACTAAAAGTCACCTTGAAAAGTTTGAAATCAAGAGCATTACAGGGGGCACGGATGCCCTTGGTGAGGTAGCGGTTATTCTTGAAGAGAACGGTTTGACCGTAAGGGGATACGGTTCAGATACAGACATCATAGTTGCCGCTGCAAAGGCCTATATCAATGCCCTTAACAAGCTGGAAGGCCTGAAGAAAAAACCGGCAAAGGGGATATAGGGAGTCAGCAAGATGACCATAACCGAAAAGATACTCGCAGCTCATTGCGGAAGAGACGAGGTCCACCCGGGTGATTTGATAAATGCCCGGGTAGATATCGTCCTTGCAAACGACATCACAGCTCCAATAGCTATCAGGGAGTTTGAGAAGATCGGGGCAACGGAGGTTTTCGATAAAAGCCGTGTTGTCTTTGTTCCTGATCATTTTGCTCCCCAGAAGGATATAAAGGCGGCACAACAGTGCAAGCTTTTAAAGGACTTCTCCAGGAAATATGACATTGAAATGTATTTTGAGGTTGGAAGGATGGGCGTTGAACATGCCCTTCTCCCTGAGCAGGGGATTGTAGTGCCTGGAGACCTGGTAATCGGGGCCGACAGCCACACCTGTACATATGGAGCCCTCGGGGCCTTTGCCTCCGGTGTCGGTTCGACGGATGTGGCGGCAGCAATGGCAACGGGAGAATGCTGGTTTAAGGTGCCTGAGAGCATGAAGTTTATTTATTATGGAAAGTTAAAGGCCTGGGTCGGCGGTAAGGACCTGATACTCCACACAATCGGTGACATCGGGGTTGATGGCGCCCTGTACAGGGCGATGGAATTCGAGGGTGAAGCAATAGGGAATCTACCGGTATATGGCAGGCTCACCATCTGTAATATGGCTATAGAGGCCGGGGGAAAGAACGGGATTATCGTCCCGGATGAAAAGACCGGGGATTATGTATCGGGAAGGGCCAGGAGGGATTATAGGCTGTACTCCTCTGATCCCGACGCAGATTATGTAGAGATCAGGGAATACGATTGTTCGGAAATTGTACCACTTGTCGCCTGTCCTCATCTCCCCTCGAATGTCAGGCCCGCAAGGGAGTTGACCGATATCTCCATCGATCAGGTCGTTATTGGATCCTGCACAAATGGACGCCTTGAGGATCTGAGAGAGGCTGCGGTGATTATAAGGGGAAGGAAGGTAAACCCCAATGTAAGGATGATTGTAATCCCTGCTACGCAGGCCATATACAGGCAGGCGATGAAAGAGGGACTTCTGGAGACATTCATTGATGCTGAAGCTGTGGTATCAACCCCAACCTGCGGACCATGTTTGGGCGGCTATATGGGAATCCTTGCAGAAGGGGAAAGGGCCATAGCAACCACAAACAGAAACTTCAAAGGAAGGATGGGGCATCCTGAGAGTGAGGTCTACCTGTCAAACCCCGCCGTCGCTGCAGCGTCTGCCGTAACGGGCAGAATTACCGATCCCGAGGAATTTGGATTATAGGTTGAGATTTCTTCGGGTCCGTCTGAACAGGTCTGACTGATAAAACACCCTGAGGCAAAGCGCAGGGTATATGAAGTTTAATAAAGGGATCTCCCCTATTTAAGGAGCGGCAGTTGAAACAACCGACACTCAATGGTCTAAGCAGTAGTGATTTCTGTAATCTCATTGGTGAACCATTCCTCGTAATAGATTCCGGCGGGAAGGTCATTGCCTCAAACAGTTCACTTGAGAGCCTGATTCCAGGGCATGAAGAAGTCCTGGGGAAATATATCAGGGATCTACCCGGACTGTCTTCCCTCTGGAATTCCATACTGTCCTCAATGGAAAACAAGGAATACATAAAGGACAGGGTACGGATCAGAGACAGCGAATACGAGGCAGCGATCAGGCCGGTTCAGACAGCAAATGGACCGGTTGTTGCCGGTGTTCTCTTGTATGAAATAACACAGTATCTCACGATTGAGAAAGAACTCCTCAAGCGTAACCGTGAACTGATGATAATCAACACACTCTCCGGAACATTCATCTCCACCTATGAGATCGAAAAGATTTTTAGCGAACTCCTTGAAAAAGTGGTGATGATAACAGACTTCAGTGTCGGCTGGATAAGCCTGATAGAGGACGGAAAGTTCATACTTAAGAGCTATAAGGGGATATCGCTTGATTTACTGAAAAAACTCAATGAAGGCTGCTTTGACGAAATCATCAAGCCGTTACTTGAATCAGAAGACCCCCTCTATATCTTTGAAAAAAATGAGATTCACAAGGTGATCCCCCTGAAACAGGAGAGACTGGCCTTCCTCGGGATAATCCCGCTATATATATCCAACAAACTCTCCGGAGTGATTTTCCTCGGCAGCAGGTCTGAAAGGGCGTTTGATTTCGACCTTGCTTCAATGATGTCACTGGTGGGAAACCAGGTTTCCCTGATAATTGAAAAGGTCCAGCTCTTTGAGGAGACAAAGAGGCTCTCCATCACGGACCCCCTGACCGGACTCTATAATGTGAGGTTTTTTTACCTTTCCCTCAGCAACGAACTGGAAAGGGCAAGAAGATACAAAGACACCTTCTCTCTTATTATCTTCGACATTGACGATTTCAAGACTGTTAATGATACATATGGTCATCAGGTGGGAGATGAAATACTTCGTGATATTGCTGAAATACTGCTTCAATCATCGAGAAAGACCGATATCGTTGCAAGGTATGGCGGAGAGGAATTCGTTATCATACTGCCCAAAACCGGTATGGATGCCGCCTTTCTCCTTGCCGACAGGATAAGAGAGCATATTAATGAGCATATGTTCGTAGTTGGAGATATCAAATTAAGAATAACAGTAAGTGGAGGCATATCCACATATCCAAAGGACGGAATTACTGCAAAGGAACTTCTCTACGCCTCCGACATGGCACTTTATAAAGCAAAAGCTGAGGGCAAGAAAAAGGTGGTATGTTACAATGCCGAGAAGATGCTAAACACCAGAAGCTAACCCCTGATTATGATGAAGAAGGTTTTTGACAGACCACGGAGTCTTAAAGATGTCCCTTTCAGGTTCTGCCCTGGCTGCGGACACAGCATCGTTCACAGACTAATTGCTGAATGTATCGATGAGTTGAACATCCGTGAAAGGACAATCGGGATAGCTCCCGTCGGCTGTGCCGTCTTTGCCTATGATTATTTCGACTTCGACATAATAGAATGTCCACACGGCAGACCTCCCGCAGTTGCCACTGCGCTTAAACGGGTTATGCCGGACCGCATCGTATTCTCTTATCAGGGGGACGGTGACCTTGCCTCGATAGGGTTGACAGAGATCGTTCATGCAGCAAACCGGGGAGAAAACCTCTCTGTATTTTTCATTAACAATGCTAATTACGGTATGACCGGCGGTCAGATGGCTCCGACTACGCTGATTGGTCAGAAAACAACCACCACCCCTGGAGGCCGTGATCCCGCGTACCATGGTTTTCCCCTCCCCGTGGCTGAAATGCTCTCTACCCTACAAGGTACGGTACTTATTGCAAGAACCGCGATTGACGGCATTAAAGGGATTAAAGAAACCAAAAAATATATAATGAAATCCCTCCGCTGTCAGATAAACAACGAGGGGTTCAGCCTTATCGAGATCCTCTCTCCCTGTCCTACCGACTGGGGACTCAGTCCTGTTGATTCAATGCAGTGGATATCCGGGACGATGAAAGAGGTCTTCAAAACAGGTTTAATAAAGGATACGGTTCCATCATGATGAACCACTTTCTATCAGGTAACCAATCATTTCGCAGCCTGTTTTCTATTTAGCGGATTTCCCGGCAAGAAATATATATTGAATTCCATGAACAGTAAAATTATTATAGCCGGCTCGGGCGGGCAGGGGGTGCTCCTGCTCGGCAAGCTGATTGCATATGCTGCCATGCTCTCCGGCAGATATGTAACATGGTTTCCATCCTATGGCGCGGAGATGCGCGGTGGAACGGCAAACTGCACCGTCGTGATTTCCGATGAAGATATCGGCTCCCCTGTTGTAAAGACTCCCGATATACTCGTTGTCTTTAATTGTCCGTCCTTTGAGCGGTTCATTCCCCGGTTAAAGAGGGGAGGCCAGGTTTTTTATGACTCCTCACTCGTGTCAGCCAGGATTTGCAGTAACGGAAGATTTGAGGAAAGCCTCCGGAACTTTCAGGTCGTGAGTGTGAATGCAACCACTGAAGCTGTGAGCCTTGGGTCAGCACGATTTACAAATATGGTGATGTTCGGGGCTTTTATTAAAAAGTCCGGTCTTATGAACCATGTAAATACCCGGGATTTGCTCAGAAAAGTTCTCCCTAAGCGTCATCACTCACACATAGAAAAGAACCTTGAAGCTATAGAGAGAGGTATTGGATCCATTGAAAATTAAGAGAGCCACCATATCGGATGCCCGCAAGATACACTCACTGATCAACTCCCTTGCCAAAAGAGAGTTGATGTTACCCAGGGCCTTGAATGAGATATTTGAGAATCTCAGAGATCACTATATCTGCGAGGATGACGGCAAGATAGTCGGTGTCTGTGCAATGCATATACTCTGGGAAGACCTTGCTGAAATCAGGTCCCTTGCGGTCAGCAATGACAGGCAGAGGCAGGGGATAGGTCGAAAGCTTGTAAAAAAATGCCTTGCCGAAGCAAAAAAACTCGGCATAGAGAAAATATTTGTTTTAACCTACACCCCGGAATTCTTCAGATCCCTCGGGTTTACTGAAACAGATAAAAACCGTTTACCACAAAAAATCTGGGGCGACTGTCTAAGATGCCACAAATTTCCTGAATGCGATGAAACGGCTTTGATCAAAGCCCTCTGAGATTTACCCTGATATATGCCTTCCGCCTCAGCTCCTCAATGTATTTTTTTAAAGCCCTGTTGACTCTCCTCTCTATAAGCAGCCTTTCAATTTCATCCTTTATTTGCTGGAAAGACACTCCCCTGAATCTTTTCAGGTTTTGCTCATAAAACGTCCTTGTATCATCCTCCGTCACCTTAACAAAGGCCCTGATCTTGATACTGATATATTTCCGGATCACCTCGTCATCGGATGCACCTTTTATCCTCAGCTTCCGTGCCTGCATCAGTATCAGTTTCTTGTTAATCAATGTCTCAATAGCCTCTGTCTCCGTTATATCAGGCGTTACCTTCTTGACGTCTCTTAAATAATCCCTGAATTCCGACTGTGTAATGGCCTCATTGTTAATAAAAGCAACAACCCTGTCAACTATCTCGGCAGAGATGTCGGGAGGCCTGAAGAAACCGACACCTGCAAGCAGGATACATATGAGGGCGGACAGGAGGAAGACCCCTTTACCCGGCAATTGATTATCCCTTGTTGAAAATTCGTTCATAGGCACCTTAAAATGCTTGACCTATACTGAAGTGTATCTCCCCTGAACTCTCTCCTTCCCTTCTGTCAAGCTTATAACCGTAATCAATCCTTATTGGTCCAATCGGGGTACTGTAGCGCAGGCCCAGGCCTGCCGTATATCTCATGCTGAGATCAATGTCATCTATTGTCCTCCATACATTTCCTGAATCAAAGAAAAACACAAGACCGATGCCTTTTCCGAGAGATGTCCTCAATTCAATATTCGTCAACAGAAAAGCGTTACCACCTGTAGGGGTACCGTCGGTTCCTTTGGGCCCGAGTTCGTCCTGTGGGAACCCCCGCACGCTGTTTCTGCCTCCGAGGAAGTACCTCTCAACAACGGGAAGCTCTCTTGTATCTCCGTACCCCTGTGCAAAACCGCCCTTCAAAGATAACGCAAGCACCACTCCTTTATAAACCGTCCTGAAAAAACTCCCCTGAAGGTTGAGCTTGACAAAGTCAGTTTCACCTAACAGGTAACTACTTGCGACCTTTAATGAAGATCCGAGAAGAAAGCCGTTATGAGGATCAAATGGATTGTCCCTCTGATCATAGAGGATGCCCGGAGTGATGCTGCTTATAGCGAGAGTCCCGGTATCTTCCCGTGAGAGCACAACATCGGGCCTGATATCAAAGGTTTTTACAATGGAATAGTTATATGAGAGTTCTCCCTTAAGACGTTTGCTTAGATTCCGGACAATTGAGGCCTCGGCTGAGTACTTCCTCACTATATAACGGAGCTTACCCGTATCGATGTTCTTTTCCTTTCTGTACTCACCCTGTATAAATGCGTTAAACCGCAAAGGGCTCCCTCTCAGATAGAGATAGGGCTCCCTGTAACCAAGGGTATACCTCTGCTTTAAAGCGCTGAGTTCCGCTCTCAGATTCAATCTCCGGTTCATACCCCAGAGGTTCCTGTAACTGATACTCATAAACCCTCTCAACTTCTCATATTCCCCGTAACCAAAACCAAACTCAAATATGCCCGGCCTGGCCTCTTCGAGGTCTATCAAAACATCAAACCTGTCGTCCTCTCCTTTTATCAGGGAGATGTTTATATCCCTGAAAAGACCCGTCTGGTACAGCCTCTTTGAAAGTTCCGGCAGCAGTGTGAAGTTCAGGGGGTCTCCCTCCTTATAGTTCAATTCCCGCATAACCACAATGGATCTGGTAACAAAGTTACCCTTTATGATGGTCTTCCCGAAATATGCCCGTTTCCCTTCCAGAATATTCAGATTGAGGGTAACGGATTCTCCCTCCCGTTCGGAGGTAATTTCGATCCGGACCTGAAGATAACCGTGTTCCTTGTAAAAGTTAACAACTCTTCGCTTGGCATCAACAATGTCGACGGTATTGTAAGGATCTCCAACGTTAATTTGCATAATCCTCTTGATCTGCCCATCATTGAAAACGGTGTTACCTCTTAAAATGATCTTTCCAATCAGGCTTCTTTCTCCCTCCCTTACCGTCAATGCTATGTTCACAAGCCCTTTGTCTTCATCAAACTTCACATCCGTATCAACAACCCTTGCATCCAGGAATCCCAATGCCCTGTACAACTCGATCAGCCTTTCTTTATCTGAATCGAGAGCATCCGGATTAAAGACATCACCCTCCTTCAGGGCCAGTGCCTCTTTTATTTTTTTAGCCGGCATTGAAAGTCCCTTGAAGGAAATAGTCCCGATTTCGTATCTCTTTCCCTCATAAATAAAAAATGTCAGATCGATTGTTTTACCGGCCTCTTTTAAAACAGGGGCAACCTGAGCAAATGGAAAGCCTTCCCTGTGATAGGTTGAGATGATATTCGCTGACGCCTCTTCAACAAGGTCGGTTCCTATAGCCTCTGCACCGTCGAAGGGTAATACCTCCATAAGTCTGCTTCGGGATATATGGTCGTTACCAACGAAATCCACCTTTAATCTCTTACCGGTGGAAATGGAAATAGTAAGAACACCGTCTCTATATGTATAAGGACCTACCGACGGATTGAAAAAACCCTTAGACTTCAGATAGGATGTAAGCCTTCTTAGTTCCTTCCTTACCCTTTCCTGATCATATATATCGCCGACATCCAAACTCATGCTTGTCCTTATCCACCTGCTGTAGCCCTTAATCTCTATGGCCTGTATTCTCTCAGGCGTCCCTTCCGAGATTTCAACAACAATATGCACACGGTTTTTCTTTCCCCCTTTTTTAAAGATAACATCAACCTCTGCGGAAGGGAACCCTCTGAGTCTATAGTATTCCTTCAGTTGTTTCCTCGCCAGCTCGATCTGATCGTACCTCACAATGTCGTTAACCCTGAAGGGCAACCTCGCCTTGATCTCGGAATCAGAAAGATATGAATTCCCCTTAACGGTAACATCATCAATAAAGACACGTTCCTTGACATCTACGGTAAGGATTCCTGTGTCGAATTTAACTATAAGATCATCAAAGAGCCCTTTTCTGAAGGCCCGTTTTATCCCCCTTGATATCAGGTCCCTGCTCAGGGTTCCCGGATGCAGCCCCATTAAAGTGATTAACTCCTCATTGCTGCATGAATGCAATCCCTCGATCAATATCCTCTTCACCATGAAATCATCCGCCTCACCTTTGCCCGGGATAAGGAACAGGCAGATCATATATATGATTGAGCATATGACGGCGCTCTTGTATGCCGGTATCTTTCTTTTCATGTGACCCGTCCGTGCTTACCCGCTCCCGCCCGGGATGGGTGAGCGGAGGGTGTAATAATTTTCATACTTCCCTCTGAACCAAAGATTCACGATTGTTTCATGATATATCATGATATATAAAGTACATGCACCTATCTGAAATTGAAGTGGAACTTGATATCCGCTCCCAGGGTTCCGTCTTCCTCCCGTTCCCCGACAAGTGAGACATTCTTGTTGACAAGAAACTCAAGCCTCAGAAACTGCTGCGTTATCTCACCAAGTGATGTTGTGTAAGTAACATAAAGCCTGTCTGAAAGCAGTCGTTTTGAGACGGTAATCTTGGGACCGACCTCACCGGTTGACTCCGATACATAGGGCTCAACCTGAAACCTGTCAAAACCGGTGAGGTTTCTTATTCTCTCTTCTACCGTTTCCTGAAGGCTTCCTGCGAGAAATGAAGCGGCCTCGGCAGCTCCGATACCACCCTCGATACCCCTTAACTGCTCACCCAGTTTCCCTACCGTCAGAAGACTCAGGATATCCACCTCATCGAGTACGGGGTCGGAGGTTAAAGACAGATCAAACATGTCCTGATAGCCCTGAAGGGACAATCTGATGTTATATCCCTTCACCCGGGTTTCAGCCTTGATATCAAAGAAGGGATGAATCCTCGTTGGATCGGTAAAGTCTGCGCTTGCCTTTATGACGGTAAACTCGTTGTTCCTGAAGTATACCTTGCCCCCGTTGAGTGCTATCCTCCCTATGAGGTTTGGTTCCCCCACGGTTCCGGTCAGCACAAGATCCACCCGTGCTGTTGAATCCACTATATTGTTCCTGATATAAATATCCTTATCACCGTACAAATTCACATTAAGTTCAATACCCCCGATGAAATCGTTGTTGAAGGTTTTAGTTTTAACGACCGGTGATTGTATTATCCAATCCTTCCACCCTATATTCTTTTTGAACATGGCCCTGATAATCCTCAAATCGCCTATCAGGCTCGGGGTTTCGTTCCTCTCGACGAGTGAGAGGTCTCCGGATACCTCAAGCTCGATATCCCTCCCACGCCTCAGTATTACATTCTGCACCTTGCCTCCAAAATGATAACCCTTGATTCCAAAACCCCTAACCTCACCGACCCCCTTGAGTTTTACTGAACCGGAGGCGAATCTGAAAGACAGGTCTTCAAGAACAAGCCTGTTGTTGTCGATATAGGCATAACCATTCATCGAGGTTATCCGTTCATCCAAACCCTTTACACCCACGGATACATCCTGCAAAGATATACCGCCGTTCATTACGGGGAACTTCCAGGCGCCCTCCACCTCCAAAACAAACTCGGAGTAACCTCTCAAGTATTCGACCGATGGCAGGAAGCTCTTTAGAGGTCCGAGATAACTGCTCCCGTAAAGGGTCAGATTGTATCCGCTGTCCAGTCCAAACCCGCCGGATATACCGAGTTGTGCAGGCCCTGCCTTGAGTTGTAGCGCATCTATTGTTACATCCGGGCCGTCAAATGAAAGTTTGATCTCATCGGTATTTACAAAGGTATTTCCATACATAACAAGCTTCATATTCTCAAGTCTTAAAAAACCCTTGACCCTGCCCCTGTTACCCCCGGCTGATGCCGTTCCCTTAAGGTAAAGAAGGGTGTCATCGGGAAGGTCCCTGACAAACAAGCCGAGGATCTTTTCATATCTACCCTCCTTTATCGAGATGTTTGCTCTCCATGGCAATTCCCTGTCCATTCTTGCCTCTGCGGAAACGACAAGCCTCTCATTAAAGAGTCCGGAATTCAGGCTCAACATGCCATTGTCAAGCTTGATACTAATCGCCCCCTCCTTTCTGAACCCCTTCCTGGTATTCCCCTCTGAAACCAGTATGTCTCCGTTAAAAAAACCTTCCGGACTTTTAACGTCTCCGCCGAAATCTGCAGCTCCTACAACCTTGACACCCAGTGGAAAGTCTTCCATGAAGTCCCTTGCAGAGATCGAAAGCATAATACCCCTGCCCGAGAATTTCCCGGCTTCCGAGACCCTGAAATCACCCCTTAGTGAGGAATTCCCGCTTTTCATCTGAAAATCCTTCAGGTTGAACCAGCCATCCCTGTAATTAAAGCCCGTGTTGATATAAGCCGCCTTAAGTGCACTATAGGATAGTGAGCTGACCTCAAGGTTGCCCTTTGAGTACAGCTCCCCGGTATATCCCTTAAGCACACCACTCCCCGATGCCGTGCCTTTTATCCCTTCAGGTAATCCATGGGGACTTAAGGCATCAAGCGGCAATCCGGAAAAAGTAAATGTCATATCGAACAGGGGCCTATCGAACACAAAGAGTTCTCTTGTGTCATTGGATATCGAACCCCTGAGCACATACCTCATCAGGTCTTTTTTACCTTCGAGTTTTCCGATCAACAGGTAGCCCGGGCTGTACTGCAGTTGCGCCTTAAGACAGCCGAGGGCAACCCCCTTATAGGAAACCCTGCACAGGTCTACCCTACCGGCAAGTGAAGGGGAATCCACCATCCCTCTCAGCTTTCCTGAAAACACACCGGTCCCGGAAAGGGCCTCATCATCTATTATCTCTCCCATGTTGGTGGTTGACAACACGGTTTCAAAATCCAGTGTTCCGGCTCTGAGATCGACCACACCTCTTGCATTAGCCGCTGAATAGGCAGATGAGATATTAAGGCGTGAAAACATTATCCTGTTATCCTTTAAATTAAACCTCCCCTTAACCTCATCTATCCTGCCGATGAGTTTCGGAATTTCAGCGGGGACAGTACCTGCTGAGTGATAGTTAAAATCAACGAGGGGCTGGAACGTACCGCTGTCTGTGATCAAACTGCCTGATACCTTTCCGGGAGGAAGCCCCGGATCCCAACCGATAAGCCCAATTAAACCCCTGCTGTCGAGGTTCTCCGCCTGAACCTTGAGCGTATAATGTGTAACTTGCGGCAGATTAATCAGAACCTCAACAGAGGCCTTCCCGTTGTATGCCCTGACCTTGCCGTCATAGAAACGCATCAACCCGTCCCTGTAAGATATCCTGCATCTTACACCTTCGGTATCCACCCCGTATATGTGCCCATCCTTCATTACCGCAGTCAATTCCGCCACGGGATCATCGAGGGTTCCTTTGAAGAACCCCTTAAAGCTTGCATATCCCTTAAGGGGTTCTTTCTCACCAAGGAGGCCCATCAGGTCCTGAAGAAACATACCGCCCTTCACCCTGGTATCAAGCCTTACATTCTTCAGTATTTCATCCCCTCTCAGGATATTGGAAACGTTAAGTGAGACTGTTCCCTTTCCCCTTACGGCGCCTTTCTCATGCAGGTTCAGTCCCGCCGCCTTTGAAAGGTCCCGCATCAGAAGATAAATATTCATCTTTCCCTTAAATATCCCCCCCTGCACTCTCCCCTTAAGGTCGATCCCCGAGCCCTCCCAGGCAATGTTAAATCTCTCAATACTTACCCCCCCCTTCTTGATGGAAAGTCTTAACCTGAGCGCCCCTGCGAGATTATCATGCCCGGCTATACCGGCCGACAGCCTTGCATTCCTTATCACCCATGAGCCCCTCTTGAGGTTTCCGGACAAATTCATGTCACTTAACTCAAGGTGATCTCCCGACTTCTTATCAACCACCCTTATCTCCGCACCGCTGAGAAATATATTTCCCACGGAAACACCCCACCCGCTTCCTGCAGTTCCCTTTTTGGAATACTCCTTTATTATGGGAATGCCGTGGGATTGCATCAGGGAACCCAGATCGGTGGATACACTCAGTCCCTCTGCGTCAAGTACAGGTATTACAATATCTTTTCTTAACAGGCCCGTCAGCTGAAGATGCATCCGCATCCTTTTTATCGAGATCTCTCTCCCGCCGTCTGAAATCTTCACATTCCTGAAATCAATAAAAGCAGGGAAAGGATTAACCCGTATCTCCTGAACATCGATATCGATATTCAGCCTTTTCGAGACTTCGGGAATCACTTTTTCCCTTATATAACCGGAAAGATAACCGGACCTCACATAAAAGAAGGCCCCTGCAGAGACAACAAGCAGCAATATCAAAAAAAGATAAAACTTACGGTTCATAGCTCCCTTCTTCAAGGCATCAGATCAAACAACCACAATGAACTCCCCGCCGCAGAGACGGCGGGGTATCGTAAACTCAATTATAGTCTGTGTATAAACTCATCTATTCCGTCATTCCGCACTTGATGCGTAATCCAGAACCGCTTGATTTTACTGGATTCCCGTTTTCACGGGAATGACAACAACACAGTTTATACACAGACACTATTTAGAGCCTGTGTATAAAGTCAGTCTCTCTATCCGTCATTCCGGCAGTCCTTAAGCCGGAATCTATTCTTTTCAATAAGTTCCGGATACCCGATTACAGACTTCGGGCATGACAAAAATAAAAACGGGAATCCTTCTTAAAGAACGATTCCGGACAAGCCGGAATGACAGAAAAAAGACAACTGCTCGACTTTATACACAGACCCTATTCAATATCATTCATAACGGAGTGCAACAATGGGATCATACTCCGATGCCTTTTTGGCAGGATAGACACCAAAGAATATCCCGACAAATGCAGAGAACACGAAGGCAAGTATCACACTCCACCAGGCAATTTCCGTTGGGAGAAAATCGATAAAATAAGGAATCAGGACGGACAGCGTACCGCCAAGTACGATCCCTCCGATACCACCTGTTATGCTCAGGACCGTGGATTCCATAAGAAACTGAAACAGGATATCCATTCTCCTGGCTCCTACGGCCTTTCGTATACCGATCTCTCTTGTCCTTTCTCTAACGGAAACAAGCATTATATTCATTATTCCTATCCCGCCTACTACGAGGGATATCGCCGCAATACCTGCAAGTACGGCGGTCATGATATTCAGAACCTTGCCCATGACATCGAGCATCTCGTCCTGGCTGAGTATGGTAAAATCGTCCCTCCCCGCATGGCGTCTCTTCAATACCCTCTGAATATCCTTCCTGGCTGCATTTAATACCAGTTCATTCCTGGCCTTCACCGTTATATTAAGAAGCGCGTCGGTGTCAAAGAGTTCCATGGCAACCGTAGTAGGGATAAACACCACGTCATCAAGGTCATATCCAAGGGTCACCCCCTTTTTCTCCATAACTCCGATAACGCGGTACATCGAGTCCCCGATCCTGAGTGTCGCACCCAGAGAATTCCTGTCACCAAAGAGATCCCTTTTGACGGTCCTGCCAAGTACGCAGACCCGCCGCCGGGCCTCGACGTCAGCCGCATTCATTGCCCTTCCATGCTCGATCGAAAGATTTCTTGCAGGAAAGTACTCATCCGTCACTCCCACAACGTATGTATCCCTCTTATTCTTACGGTACTTGACCCAGGAAGTGCCGACAACCACAGGTACGGAGTACTGTATATGCGCAGACCTCCTCTTCAGCAATAATGCATCATCATACACAAGCTTCCTTACGGATGAAGTCCCCATGTGCATCCCACCCTCTTTTGCGGTCTTTCCGGGAACAACGATCAGGATGTTGGCCCCGAGGCCGCCAAGTTCTTTCCTGATGTACTTCCTTGCACCTTCCCCGATTGAAACAAGGAGTATCACTGCCGAAACACCGATAATTACACCAAGCATAGTGAGTAATGACCTTAGTTTGTTGGCCCTTAGCGAGTCCCATGAGATCCTTATTACCTCTACGATATCCATGACCTTCAGTCTAAAAACAGCCATCCCTGCATATTCCGTCCCTTATTGTAATAACCCGCTCGCCATACGCGGAGATTTCCCTCTCATGAGTTACAAGCAGTACCGTTGTTCCATCACGATGAAGATCTCTGAAAATTCCCATAATCTCCCGGCCGGATGCACTGTCGAGATTACCGGTTGGTTCGTCTGCAAGTATAATCAAGGGAACATTAACAAGAGCCCTTGCTATGGCAACCCTCTGCTGCTCGCCCCCCGACATCTCGGACGGCGAGTGTTCAGCCCTGTCCGCAAGCCCCACACGTTCAAGCATTTCATGTGCCCTCTTCTTCCTATCCCTTGACCCTATGCCACTGTAAATCAGCGGGAGTTCGACATTTTTCCAGGCAGGCAATCGGGGCAGCAGATTGAAGTTCTGAAAGACAAACCCCATCTTTCTGTTTCTGATCCCGGACAGATCATCGTCGGAAACCGCACCTATTTTCCTTCCTTCCAGCTCATAGACACCGGCTGAAGGTCTGTCAAGACAGCCTATAATGTTCAGAAGCGTTGATTTCCCCGAGCCCGAAGGCCCCATTATGCACACAAACCGGCCCTTCTGAACATCAAGATCTATCCCTTTGAGGACCTCAATCTCCCTGTTGGCAAGCCTGTAGTTTTTTCTGATTCCCTTCAAGTTTATTAATGCATTCATAATGACGACACTATATTATCTCATTTTTTTCTTAAAGATTTCAGAGTTTTTTCCTTGACTTTTTATCCCGCAGTGAAATAGGATTTAACACCGGCCCCGGTGCCTTCATATACCTACGGCACATTTGCCGGCGGAGTTCTATAAAAACATCGAAAGTCGCCCTGTCCGGCACTGCTTACCGCCGGATTCGTGCTCAAGCTCCCGACCAAAGGTCGGGGCTTTCAGCAAGGTATTGTAAAATATAACTTAAGAAAGGACTTATGCTTAAACTCTTACAGATAACTGCAGGGGAATCTCACGGCAAGGGACTCGTTGCAGTAATAGAAGGAATCCCGGCCAACATGGAGATCTCCCCCGGGCATATAAACACCCAGCTCAAGAGAAGGCAGGCAGGCTATGGCCGCGGCGGCAGGATGAAGATTGAATACGATGAGGTTGAAATTATCTCCGGCATCCGATGGGGTAAAACCCTCGGCTCTCCCATCGCACTGATGATAAAAAACCGGGACTGGAGCAACTGGGAAAAAGGCATGTCCATTTCTGTTGATGACAGCGGCTCAATACCTCCTGTAACACGACCACGCCCGGGACATGCAGACCTTCCAGGGACACAGAAGTTTCATCACGATGATATAAGGAATATCCTTGAGAGGTCATCTGCCCGTGAAACAGCGGCCCGTGTTGCCATCGGGGCTGTGGCAAGGAGGTTTCTTGAGGAGTTAGGGATAACGATCGGCAGCTTTGTAACCTCTATCGGTCATGCCTCTTACGGTATCAGACCTTCAGAACTCGAGCACGACGAACTTCTCTCCCTGTCCGGCAGTGCCGATTCTTCAGACGTAAGATGCCCCTCGGAAGAGACAGCGGGGCTTATGAGGGAAGCTGTCGATCAGGCCAAAGAGGGAGGCTACTCCCTGGGCGGAACATTCATCACATTTGCCCTTGGTGTCCCTCCGGGCATCGGGAGCCATACTCTCTGGCAGAGGCGGCTTGATGCACGGCTATCCTACGCATTTATGGGCATTCAGGCAATAAAGGGTGTCGAGGTGGGCGACGGCTTCGAGATGGCCTCAAGACCGGGCCACGAAGTCCTCGATGAGATCTTCCCTCCGGCCGAAAAAGGCTCATTGCTGTATACAAGGAAAACCAATCACGCAGGTGGCATTGAGGGGGGGATTTCAAACGGCATGCCTCTCATTGTCAGGGCTGCGATGAAGCCCATCCCCACACAGCAAAGGCCCCTCGGTTCAGTCGATCTACGGACGGGCGAAGAAGTAAAGGCTGCTTACGAACGTTCCGACGTCTGTGCAGTCCCGGCTGCCTCTGTAATCGGGGAGGCGATGATGGCCCTCGTAACGGCAGACGCTTTCCTCGAAAAATTCGGTGGAGATTCCATGGAGGAGACCACGCGTAATTATCAGGGATATATGAAGTCCCTGACCTAACACCCTCACTCAGGATGACAGTCACGGCATTCATGAATAATCCGATATGGATAGAGGTATGAAGAACATAGTCCTTACAGGGTTTATGGGAACGGGCAAGAGTGCGGTAGGCAGGGAGCTGGCACGCAGGCTCGGAATGAGGCTTATCGAGCTTGACGAGGAGATAGAGAAGGCTGAGGGTATAACCATCAATGAGATCTTCAGCCGCCATGGGGAACAATACTTCCGCGACCGGGAAACCGAAATTGCAAAAGAGTTCGCCTCTATGGATAACATTGTAATCTCAACAGGCGGGGGGATAGTGTTACGTGATGAGAACATTGAGGCGCTCGGAGAAAAAGGAATTATTGTCTGTCTTACCGCAACACCTGAAACCATTCATAAGAGGACTTCCACGTCCGATGAACGCCCCTTATTAAACATGGAAGACCCCCTCGGAAGGATAAGGGACCTCCTTGAGTTCAGGGAGCCCTTTTACAAAAAAGCCGATATTATTGTCGAAACCGATTCCTTAACCCCCCTTGAGATAGCAGATGAAATTATAGATAGACTCCGGCAGACAGGATAATGAAGAGAGAACAATGGAAGAGCCAGCTCGGGTTCATTCTTGCAGCGGTGGGACTTCCTCATAAAATACTTCGTCCCCCTCGTACTCTCGATAATCCTTATCGGCGACCTCTACAATGAGGTCCGGAAGCCTTACGGAGGTTACACATGGACATCCCTGATCCTGATCGGGAGGGACTGGGTGCTTCTGACCCTCATCGCTGCATTCTGGATAGCCTCAAGACCATGGAAGACGGGACAGCTCAGGGAGAGAGGGAGATCTGAAAAATCATAGTCGGGGCTTCATGTTTTTCATATAACTCAAAAATGCCCGGTAAGGACGCGGCAGGGTCCTTTTTCTATGGGTGACAAAAAAGAAATTCCTCTCCATCTTGAGACCATTGATTCCGACCTCCTTTAATATCTCCCTCTCCAGCTCTTCCCTGATAGCGACCCTCGAGAGTATGGATGCCCCAAGCCCCGCCTTTATTGCCTCTTTCACAGAATCGGTAGAACCGAGTTCTGCTACTATATTCAACCGGGCTAAATCCATGCCGCGGGCTGAGAGGTACCGTTGCACCGTCTTCCTCGTCCCGGAGCCCTCCTCACGGATAACAAAAGGGATATCGCTCAACTCCTCAAGCCCTATCGGATCACCGTCGGCAAGGTCCCCGCTTACAGCCAATACAAGTTCGTCCTCTATAAAGGGCTCGAATTCAAGGCTCTCATTATCCATTTCCGCACCAACAACCCCTAATACCAGGTCATGGTTTAAGACCATTTCCGTTATCCTTCGGGAATCCTCTATAATGACCCGGAAAGAGACTCCAGGGTTCATCTTCTTGAAATCCGATATAACGTAGGGAAGGATGTATGTGCCCGGTATTGTACTTGCCCCCAACAGGATGTCACCGGTGAGGTCTCTCCCTGCTGAGAGTATCTTCCCTTTGATCGACTCCACCTGTTCGATAATCTGTTCTGCAAGCGGGTAAAGCAGGCCGGCCTCTTCCGTGGGTATTATCGTACGTCCCAGCCGGTCAAAGAGACGGCAGTTCAGTTCGTCTTCAAGGGTTTTTATATGCTCACTGACCGTGGGCTGGCTGAGATAGAGGCCTTTAGATGCCTTTGAGAAACTCCTGTGCCTGTACACAGAGAGAAATACCCTCAGGTGATGAATATCCATGAGATCAGTTACTCACCGGTAAGCCTGCCGGGTGTATTGCAGATCCGGATATAGTTGCTGACAGGCCGGGATTTCGGAATGAATTCAGAAGGTCAAAACAGCAGCTTACTGGATTCCTGTAAGTCATTACTCTTTATTCTACCCGAAAAAAGCCCTTACTTGCAATTTTTCTATCCATGCGATTGATTCAGCCTATGAGTTCAGAGGAATCATTGAATTAAAGTATTTGACAAAACTATATATAATATCAGTATAGTCAATAACAAACCGCATCCGGCAGGAGACAGGAGATCAAGCAACCGAATTGAGGGGTAAAGGGGCCGGTGCCCCGGCTGGTCTGCAAAACCAGAGAGGAACCAAGGCCTTAAAAAGCGGTTCCGGTGGGTTCAACTCCCACTATCCCTCTCCATATTTCCCTTAAGGCACTTTTGTCATTGAGGGTTTTACAATGCACCTTGCCGAAAGCCCCGGCCTTTGCTCGGAGAGCTCGACCTTGTTTCAGGGTCTCAGAACTACCGGTACCGGATGTCCCGAGCTTAATGCGTGTCCGTGTATAAAAGTTCTTCCGTCATTCCGGCTTGTCCGGAATCGTTCAAAGCGCATAGCGCATAGCGTTCGTTTTTCTGTCATTCCCCGAAAGCGTTCGGGATTGCGGGAATGACAAATAACCGCAATTTATACACAGGCTCTAATTCGGGATTCAGCATGACAAAAGCAACTCTATAAACAGACAAGATAACACTGCAGGGTTATCTCTGCGCTGAAGAGGAGAGATAACCGGCATTCCCTATAAGTAACTCTCCTTCTATAGAAAATATGTATTTGACATTCCTCTTTTTCATATCAAATAATTTAAGGGTAATCGGATAATCGGCACTTGCTCAAAAATCCGTAAAACACACTATCCAAGTGGCTGCATTAAAGGAGGACCTCATGGTTATAGACGCGCGCGGGCTTGGATGCCCTAAGCCGGTTGTCATGGCTGAGGATGCATTGGACGGGATTGACGAAGGCACCGTAAAGGTACTTGTGGACAATGAGGCATCGGTAAGGAACCTTACAAGGTTTGCCGATAAAAAGGGCATGCACTCCGGTACGGAGAGGATGGATGGCTACTGGGGCGTAACCATTACAAAGGGTTATACCTGTGATATGCCGGAATCCCGGGAGGAAGCGGTAGAAAGCGGGGGTGCCCCCGAGGAGCAAATTAAGGGGATACTCATGATCATCGGTACGGATTCACTTGGCAGGGACGAGGACATCGGGAGGATCCTCATGAAGGGTTTTCTTGAGACAATGAAGATAACGGGTGAGCTTCCGGATATGATCTTCTTCCTGAACGCAGGGGTGAAGCTTACCACGGTGAATGATGAAACCGTCCCGATAATAAAGGAACTGGAAAGAATGGGAGTTGAGATTTTCTCCTGTGGGACATGCCTGAAACACTATGATCTTGAGTCTGATTTGAAGGCCGGATATCGTGGAACGACAAACCACATTGTAGAGGGATTGCAGGACTTTAAAAAGGTTGTTTGGGTTTAGCGGAACCGAGCAACCGGTACTTATAATAACTCCTCAGCACCCTCTTTACATAGTTCCTCGTCTCACTGTAGGGGATATCCTCTATGAACTCATCCATACCGCGGTACCTGTAGGCCTTGATCCATTTCCTCACAATATCCTCCCCGGCGTTGTAGGCTGCGATAGCGGCCGGCAGTGAATCAAACTCGTCAAGCAGACTCTTAAGGTAGTAACTCCCCAGGGTTATATTATTGGAAGGGATCTTTATATCCATATAGGAGCCGATATTAATACCGGCTCCGCTCCTCCCGGCCATTGTCTTTGCAGTATAGGGTATCAACTGCATCAGGCCTATGGCCCCGGCGCCGGAGAGGGCGTCTTCGTTGAACCTGCTCTCCTCACGCATTATCGAATAAACGAGATAAGGATCAATATCATATCTCCTGGAGACATCCTCCACTATATCCCTGTATGCAAGGGGGTAGAGCAGACCGTCATAGCGTCCCTTCCCTCCAAGCCCCGATGCACATTTTATAGACTCTCCATAGGCCCCGATCCTTGACTGATATTCGCATATCCTCTCATCCTCACCGGTTCCCCGCGGTTCATAACTCAGGAGTTCCCTCAGGGCAAAACCCCTCAAGCCGGAGTTCACAAGGAAATCCACCTTTCTGAAAAACCTCTCGCGCTCTTCGGAAACCTTGCCGGAGACTCCCGGAGCAAGACCGTCTCCTGCCACACTATCCCCCTTTGTGAGATCAGCCGCGGGGATATGGAATGCAGCCTCTTTTACAGCACCGCCCCCGGACCTGATATCCCTCAAAACACCGTAGAAGGAATCTCCGGCCAACCTGTTAAAGAATCTCTCCGCATCACCCCCCAGATCCTCCAGGGAGCGTGCATACCAGTATAGATACCGAGCGTCACCATACCCCCCGTACAGGTCCCTGAAGTTGTAAGAGGCGCTCAGGAAGTTACCTGACAGGTATTCCGCCCATGCAATATTCCAGAGGGCAAACTCTCTGCAGGGATAACCATTCCTGTAAACCCCCCTGAAGATCCTGAGGGCGCCTTCAAAATCCCCTTTTCTCCTCTCCCTCAGACCCTTAAGAATGAGCAACCTGCATGACTCTTCCGTCTTTTTCAAACTGACGGCAGCTACCACCTTATCAAAACGGCTGAAGTCGTCCGACCTGAAAAATGACACCGCACCCCTGTAGAAATCCCTCCCCTTAAGGAAATACCTTGCAGCGCGCCTGTAATCCTTCTGACTGTATAACAGATCCCCTATGGAATCATATATACTCCTCACGTACAAGGGGTTCTTCCTGTCGAGCAACCCTGTCAGGAGCTGCTCGGCCTCCTTATATTTCATCCTCCTCGTAAGATTTTCTCCGAGTATAAGGGCGCCCTTGATTGTCAGTGAATCCGTGCTGAAGTCCCCCTTCAGGGTTTCATAGTAATCACCCCCCTGCAAAAAAACCTTCCTCATAACCCTTCGTGCCTCCCCTGCCCTGCCCGTGCCCCTGAGAAAATCACCGTACATATACATAACCCGGCTGTTGAAGGGACGCGATTTCAGATACTTCTCAACAGAGGAAAGGAAGTTCATCTTCAGATCGTCATCTGAAGGATAACCCGCGTGGGCGACCCCTCTGATTCCTTCTTTATAACCTCTGTAAAGAGACTCTATTTTCCATAACCGGACATCTCTTGTGAGGATGGAATGGGGGAATTTCCCTATAAATTCATCCGTACCGGAAAGACAGGCGTGTAGATCGTTCTCTCTACAGCTCAGAAGCGTCCTGAAGTAGAGTATATAGTCCGCTATCAGGAAGCTCCCTGTTTCGTCGGCGGAGAGCTTCCGGAGGGTTTCACCGATATCGGATGTTTTGAGGCTGTAAAGGCCTACCGGCCCGCCCACCCCGGAAGAAAGGGCATCACTTGAGGAGAGGGACAGGAACAGAAAAATACAGCAGAATAAAGCCCTTGCTAACATCACAATTCGCCACCTTGTCCGGAGAGAAGGATCCGGTTAAAAACTCACCTGGATTTTGCCCAGTCGTACTTCCTTCTCTTCCTGTGATGGAGATACTTATCCGCAGACAGGGCTGCAACACATCCGTTGGCAGCCGCTATAACGACCTGCCTGACCTCCACGCATGTAACATCCCCTGCAGCAAAAATACCGGGAATATTCGTCTCCATCATCCTGTTTGTTATCACACATTCTTCGTCACTGATATCAACGGCGAAGTTGAGGAAATCAACTACCGGTTTGCTTCCATGGAGATAGACAAACACCCCCTCCAGGGGAACCTCCCTTAGCTGACCTGTGGAGATATCCTCCAGGCGCACGCCCTCAACCACCTCGTTCCCGAAGATCTCCTTTACAATACTGGCTGAGACGATCTCCAGACCTTTCTTTTCAATCTCCCCGGGGTCCACATCAAACTTCAGCTTCTTTGCCGGTACAACAAGATAAACCTTCCCAGCATACCTGGTCAGCAACTCCGCCTCCTTGAGCGCCTCTTCAGAATCACCTATAACGGAAACGGTCTTACCGCTGAAAAAGGTGGCATCACATATCGCACAGTAACTCACTCCCTTCCCAAGGAACTCCTTCTCCCCCTTTATGGTAGGCTTCCTCCCCATTGCACCGGTTGCAACAATAAGGGACCGGCCCCTGTATGTCTGCTCGACGGTGTAAACCTCCCTGACCCCTCCAGCAAGATTCACACCCACAACCTGGGTTTCAACGTATTCCGCACCAAAGTTCATCGCCTGTTTTCTGAAAATATCAAGCAGCTCCTTCCCGGAAACGGGTTGAATCAAACCGGGATAGTTCTCGATCCTGTCAGTAAAGGCAAGTGCCCCCGCTGTGGAAGACTTGTCAAGGACCACCGTCTTGAGGTTTGACCGTGCAGCGTACTGGGCGGCAGAGAGCCCGGCCGGCCCGCCACCTATGATCACTACATCATAGATTTGACCTTCATCCATTTTACAACCTCCCTTTCCTTGTTCAGAACTAATTGGTGTCTGTGTATAAAATACAGTCATTAGTCATTCCCGCAATCCCGAACGCATTCGGGAATCCTTCTTAAAAAACGATTCCGGACAAGCCGGAATGACGGAATAACGACAACTGTTCGATTTTATTACACAAACTCTGATTAGTGTCTGTGTATAAAGTCAGTCTCTCTATCTGTCATTCCGGCAGTCCTTAAGCCGGAATCTATTCTTTTCAATAAGTTCCGAATGCCCCGAACGCTTTCGGGACATGACAGGAATAAAAAACAACAATTTATAAACAGACACTATTTATAATATCTCAGCATATTATAGCAGGTATCTCTCTGTGCCGGAATAAACCCTGAAGACCTTATAGCATTTATTATATCATCCTTTGACACCCTGTAGCATACGCCGGCAGCCTTCACAACATTCTCCTCAAGCATGGTGGAACCAAAGTCGTTGGCGCCAAACCTGAGGGCGACCTGTGCCACCTTGAGCCCCTGGGTGACCCACGATGCCTGGATATTGGCAAAGTTATCAAGACAGACCCTTGAAAGCGCAAGCACCCTCAGATAATCCAGAGCCGTTGCAGGCCCCACAGGGGAAAACCCGGCACCTTCAACCTGGCCTTTACTGCCGAGTTCCGTATTGCCGGGCTGGAATGTCCAGGGTATGAAGGCCGTAAAACCGCCGGTCCGGTCCTGCAGGGATCTGATCACATTCAGATGCTCCACAATATCCTCAGGTTCCTCCACAGAGCCGAACATCATGGTTGCCGTTGTCTTCATACCAAGCTTGTGTGCCTCCTCCATAACCTCAAGCCACTGGGAGGTCCTGATCTTCCGTGGGCTCAAAACCTCCCTTACCCTGTCTGAAAGCACTTCAGCCCCCCCTCCCGGTATTGAATCCAGGCCCGCATCCTTCAGCACCTTCAGTGTCTCACTTATGGAAAGAGATGATTTATCCGCAATATATTCAATCTCGGGGGGTGAGAAGCCATGGATGTTTATATCATACCTCTGCCTTATGGATGACAGCATCTCAACATAAAAGGACAGGTCAAGTTCAGGATGCAGTCCCCCCTGAATCAGTATCTGTGTGCCACCGTTACCGACGGTCTCGTCTATTTTTCTGAACAGCTCTTCCCTGCTCAGGACATACGCATCCGGTGAACCCGGCTCGCGGTAAAAGGCACAAAATCTGCAATGGTTTATACAAACATTTGTATAGTTGATGTTCCTGTCGACAACGAAGGAAGCCACACCGTCAGGATGAAGAACCTCCCTCACCTCGTCCGCCATTCTCCCAAGCTCGAGGAGGTCTGCGTTCCTGTACAGGTCCAGGGCTTGCTCTCTGCTGATCCGCCTCACCGGTAGACCCTGAGTTCGTTATAAAGGGCATCACGCTCAACCGGGACCCGGCCGGCCCTTCTTATGAGGTGAACAATATCTTCCTTCCCGAGGCCCTCGGAAGTCCTTCCCCCGGCAGAATGGGTAATCTTCTCTTCAATCACGGTCCCCTCGATATCATCCGCACCGAACAGGAGCGCCACCTGTGAGAGTTTCTCACCAAGCATGATCCAATAGGCCTTTATATGGGAGAAGTTATCAAGGAACACCCTGCTCACGGCAATGGTCTTCAGATCATCTATTCCGGAAGGAAAACCCCCGCCTATATCATTATTTTCAGGGTGATAGGAAAGGGGAATAAAGGCCTGAAATCCTCCTGTCCTGTCCTGTAACTCCCTAAGCCTCCAGAGGTGATCAACCCGGTCCTCGACGGTCTCAAGATGGCCGTAAAGCATTGTTGCATTCGTCTTTATGCCGTACCTGTGGGCCGTCTCATGAACCTCAAGCCATCGTTTCCCTGTTATCTTCTCAGGGCACAGCCTCTTTCTGACATCGGGGTTAAATATCTCAGCCCCGCCGCCGGGCATTGCATCAAGCCCCCGCTGCTTTAACAGTTTCAGCGTCTCATCCAGACCCTTCCCGCTGATTCTTGACATATGGTCAATCTCTACCGCTGTGAAGGCCTTTATGTGCAGGATGGGGAACTCCTCTCTGATTGCAGAGAGCATTTCGAGGTAATACTCAAGAGGCCGGTCGGGATGAAGCCCCCCTACAATATGGACCTCCCTCAATCCATTCCCTGAACTCCCCAGTCTCCGGATAATCTCGGCTATCGACAGCTCGTATGCCCCCTCTTCACCCTTTGAACGGCTGAAGGCACAGAACCTGCAGCGGTTTACACAGATATTCGTGGGGTTTATATGCCGGTTCCGGACAAAAAAGACCTTCAGGTCATTCTTCTCCTGTGCAACATGAGAGGCCATAAGTCCAAGGGAAAAGATATCGTCGCTCCTGAAAAGCTCCAGGGCCTCGATGCGGCTTATACGCTCTCCCCTTTGGACCTTCCCTTTAATCTCATCAAGCATATTCAATTATACTGAAACAGGGGGCTTCAGAAAAAGGCCGTGATATCTCAGTCCTCTCTTTCACTGTAGTCACAGACCTTGTTTCTTCCGGTCCTTTTTGCAAGGTAGAGGGCCTTGTCGGCCCTGTCGATAAAATCTTCACTGGTAATGGCGTCATCCGGGTAGGTAGCAATGCCGACACTTATTGTCACGTTCACCTTCTTATCTCTGATCTGAATCTTGTGCTTTTCCGTGGATGATCTAATCCTCTCAGCAACAACATGTGCACCAGAGAGGGGCACTTCCGGCAATATGACGGCAAATTCCTCTCCGCCGTATCTTGCTGCAAAATCAATCGCCCGGATGTTATCAGATATCAGGAAGCTGATCCTCTTAAGGATTTCATCCCCGTTTATATGGCCGTAGGTATCGTTAAAACCCTTGAAGTGGTCGATATCTATCATGAGTAGTGAGACCTTGTGCCCGAACCTCCTGGCCCTCTCCATCTCCTCCTTAAGCTTATCCTGGAATGCCCTGTGGTTATTCAGGCCCGTAAGCCCGTCCGTGCTTGCCATCATCAGGATCTCCTCGTGAAATCTGACCTTCTCCACAGATAGGGCAGAATGAAATGCGAGGTTAAGCAGGAGGTCCTCGTCTTTAGAGGAAAACCCGGCGGAATCAAGTTTGTCGGCAGCCATCAGCACACCGATGGCCTCTCCCCTTAGAATTACCGGAACCATTAACATACTCTTCATCTCGGGATGACTTGGCGAAAACCCTGAAAAGGCCTTAACGCTGTCGATATCCTCTGTTCTGACGGTTGCAAACTCCCTGAAGACCTTCCTGATTACACCCGTAGCTATGACCTTACACCCCCCGGTGGGACCAAGGGACGAATAAAAGTCCGTTATCTTTTCATGCTTGTCTATAAGGACCATCGCCGCCTTTTCTGCCTTGAGGAGTTCCTTTGTCTTGTCCACTACCATCTCAAGAACGGACTCCCTGTCCAGCACCGTATGGAGGGAAGAGGAAAGCTCGTTGAGGATGCTGAGATCCCTTACAACCCTCATGCAGTTGGCAAGCTCTTCTCTCTTCTCCTCTGATCTCCTCTTTAGATAGATCGCTATGAAGACGGCGGCAAACAGGAGGAACGGCAGTATTATGACGGACAAATCCATCAGATTATCTCCCTCAGAAACCCTGATATCAGCGCTCTGACCTCCGGAGAAAAGACCATTTTCAGGTGATTGAGCGGGAAATCATAATGCCGGTCTGCATGGGGTGCAACTGAGCTTGCTGAAGTAACCAGTCCGTCACCCCTACCCTGCACAAACTCTTCGGGCACCACGGAATCTGGAAGTACGGATGTCAGGATGTCGGGTATGGAAAACATGTCCTTATAACATATGCAATCTCTGTGCCATCTATAAAGTGTAATCAGCCTCGGATCAGTGCCTCCGAAGGACAACACCTTGATATCCTTCAGCACATCACTGTCGAGGTTGCACATAAAATCCGATCCGGGGAAGAGTTCATCGAGGGCCTCACTCCTGAGAAACTCTATAACCCTTCCTACGGTTCTCCGGACAGTGCCCCTCTGTGCATCCTCAAAGAAGGGATACATCACCCTTGAGATCCCCGCAAGATGCCCTGAAAGCCCTGCAAGGGAACTGCCGGCATGAGGCGTACCCAGAGTAATGAGAGCCAGGCATCTAATACCTGAACCTTCCAGCAGTTTACGGACGATCAACCCGCCCCTGCTGTGTGTAACAAACACGATACCCCTCTTTGCAAGACCGGGGTAATTTCGGATTACTTCCATCAATTCATCAATCAGGAAGGAGCTTCTTGCGACGGGCCTCTCCTGTGAGTAGGCAAGCACGGTAAATCCCGCATCCCTGAGGTCATGGAATGATGATCTGAGTGTTTCCGGTGGGATGCCCGTTGTTATACGTTCGGATGTTGAAGGGTGAGTTTTCCTGTCAGGTTTTTTGGAAAGGAGCATTGTAAGAGGGAAATTCCCCGCAAGTATTCTTGACCTGAACGGGTCTACCCAGATGTCCTTGTTCATGCCCAGGCCATGCACGAAAATACATAGGGGACTGTCCCTGTCTCCATCACAAATGGTGAGATCCTTCAGGACTGATACTACTCTTCTTTTGTCTTGTCCTTTAATTTCCTTACAATCTCCGGCAACTCGGTCTTGAACTCAGGATACTTTCTTCCAAGAAAAACCTTTATGCCTTTAAGTTCAAAACGGATATCGTCAATCCCGCCAAGAAGATCAGAAACCCTTTGAAGTTCTGACGTAAGTGTCTGAATCTCCTTCTCAATCAGCTTTATCCTCTCTTCCATAAGACCCTCCTCTCTTATAACATTACATTCCTTATTAAGCATCCGGCCAAGCACCCCGGCCACAGCGCGGGGCTTGCCCTTACACTCGGCTGCATGCCGATATCAGGCAACACCCTCGTAACGGATCTATATCCTGATTTTTCCCCTCTTACCTTCTATGCTTCATCTTTCTTCTGAGCTTCTTGTGTTTGTGCTTGTTGATTTTCTTCTTCCTCCACTTCTTAACAGTCCCCATCACATCACCTCCTTTATATTTGGAATATCAGCGCTATACGGGTTGTTACTCAAACGCAAACAAAGCCGTGACCGTCATTCACTTCAGGGTTGACAGCCCGTGGTTTGGACAACAGCGCGTATAAAACCTGTTCAAATCTTCTCACCTGTCAAGCTCTCAGACCAAAGGCCCGGGGATGAAGGTAAGGTGCATTGCAAATACAAACCGGCCTCATATGACCCAAGACCGGCCAAAGGACCGCTCACTGATCTCTGTTCTTCCCCCTGTCGAGCTTCCGTTTTTTTGCCTGCTCCATGAAAGCCTCAAGCTGCAACTGTGTTGTAGGGGAATCAGTCCCGTCATAGGGGATACTTATGAACGGTACGCCATACAGTTCGGAAACGCCGCGCATCAGGGCAGTTACAACGGTTCCGGGCATACACCCGAAGGGCATGGCATTTACAACGCCGGCGGCACCCCTTTCAATCATATCTATTGATTTTCCGATACTTAGAATGGCCTCACCCTCGAAGGACTCATGAAGATAGGGAGATGCCTTCTTCATGATTTTTCCTGTATAGGGCTCATGTAAAGATTTCAGAAAACCCTCAAAAGGGCTCTCAAATCTGCGGGAAATCCTCTTCTGATAGATTCTCTTCAAAAAGAACTGTATGATACCAGATCCGTCCTTTTTAAGCAAGAATTTTTTCAACGACATCAGGTTTATATAATAGATCCATTCATCAACAGGCGATAACCAGACCTCTCCTCCGAGGGATTCAATCCGTCTTACAAGATCCTCATTTGAAAACCTGTTTGACCTGACAAATATCTCCCCTACTATGCCGATCAGCGGCTTCTCATCACCGCCCCCCTGTATCCCCTCAAAATCCCTCCTCATATCGGAAATGGCCTGAAACAACCCCCCACCGGAGATTTTCAGCGCCGACCTCAGCCTATCCAGGTATTTACCGTAAAGACTATCGGCTGCTCCCCTCTCCTTCTCATAGGGTCTCGTTTCATGTAGACATTTTAAAAGCAGATCATACGCCACAACCCCCTCCCATGACCTCTTGATGAAATCATTACCCACAAGTCCGAGGTCTTTGTAGAAAGTGACATCCTGTACGGGGGAGAAGATAGGGACATCCTCCATTCCGATGCCGTCAAGGACCATCCTGTGGAATAAATTATACTGCCCGAACCTGCAGGGTCCCGTACCTGAAGGCATAAAAAACGCTGATTCACCCGGCCTGAATCCCGGTGAAAATGCCTTCCTGAGCATATCGCCTGTGGTTACTGCGCAGGGATAACACTCCTTGCCGGAGACATACCTTCTGCCGATGCTTATGGCCTCCTGGTCGGTTTCGGGAAGCACCTCGGCAGAGACACCGCAGTACTGAAAGGCCGACTCAATGGCAAAGGCGTGGTCGGACATCCTGGGTATGTATATCATCCGTTTTCCGTTTGATCCCGATCGCACAAAGGC